>SLPR01000512.1 GCA_007131895.1 Bacteroidales bacterium
CATTTAACATTCTTCAATCCAACAATCCGACAATTCAATAATCCGAAATTCTTACAATATCCTTCGCTATCCCTATATCTCAATCTTATAATCATCAATCCGATAATCCCATTCTTAAATCTAAAATCTGCATTCTAAAATCTGCATTCTGAAATCTGCATTCAACGTTCTTCAATCCTATAATCTGAAAATCTACACTTCTATCGGAGTTGGAGTCGATTAACGGAAATGAAGCAGAATTTCGTACTTTTGGCCCTTTCAACCTGATATTCCTGAAAAATGCATATACTTCTAAAGTACCGACTGTTGTTTCTGAGCCTGCTCAGCGGGTTGTTGTTTGCGCTTAGCTGGCCTTCGCGGGGTATTCCCATGCTGATTTTTGTTGCTTTTATCCCGTTGTTTATCGTGGAGGATCATGTGCTGAAAAACAGAGCGCATTATAATAAATACGCTGTATTGTTATATAGCTGGCTGGCTTTCGCCATTTTCAACGCGTTGACTACCTGGTGGATAGTTTTTGCCAGTGTGCCTGGGGTGCTGATGGCGGTTTTTCTTAACTCATTTTTCATGGCGATCCCTTTTTACCTGATGCATGTGGGGCGCAGGGTACTGCCCGGCAAACAGGGAGTCGCTTCGTTGCTTATCCTCTGGCTCAGCTTTGAATATCTGCATCTCGACTGGGAGATGAGCTGGAGCTGGCTCAACCTGGGCAATGTTTTTGCGGGTTTGCCACGATGGGTGCAATGGTATGAGTATACCGGTGCACTCGGGGGTACAGCATGGGTTATTCTCATGAACATCTCGTTGTATAGCCTTTACAAAACTTACATGGTGCCCCTGGAAACCATTACTGTGCAGCAAACCCTCGAAATTGAAGATAAAAAAGAGAAGCAACGTGTAGAGACCTATCTCAAAAACGTGCAGCAGTTTCAGCTGGTGAAAAGAAGAGCTTTGACCGGCCTGGGGACTTTCTTGTTTTTGATCATCCCGCCAGTTGTTTCGCTGGTAATCTGGAACCGTTATGAGATGCCCGATGATCCGGTGGAGGTGGTAGTGGTGCAGCCTGGCAGAGACCCATATCTTCGTCCTGACGGGTTGAGGCAGGTTCAGGAATGGACCGACAGCCTCATTTTGCTTGCTGAGGAGAAAATAACCGAAAACACCCGTTTTGTGGTGGCCCCGGAGGCTGTTTTGCCCGGTTCTTTCTGGCTCAACAACCCTGAGGCCCATTATGGCTACAGAAAGCTGAGAAACCATGCCATGCAATACGACAACCTGGCCTGGGTGGCGGGGAGCATGATGTACCGGGAGTATGGTGCAGAGGAACAACACCCGGCCACGGCCAGAAAATTCCGTAACAGCGATGTGTACTACGATGCCTATAATGGCGCTTTGTTCCTGGATAGTGAAGGGAATATGGATACCTATTTCAAGTCGAAACTGGTACCGGGAATTGAGAGAATGCCCTTTGCAACCCTGCTGAAACCTATCGGGCAGTTGGTTGAGTATTTTGGGGGTACATCAGGGAGCATGGGTTTGCAACCCGACAGGGGCGTGTTTACCGGACCTGATGGAACCCGCGTGGCACCTGTAATCTGCTATGAATCCATATATGGGGAGTACCTCAACGGGTATATCAGGAATGGGGCAGAGCTGATATTTATCATTACCAACGATGGCTGGTGGCGCGACACACCGGGCTACCGCCAGCACAATCAGTATGCAAGGCTTCGCGCCATTGAAACGCGCAGAAGCATTGCCCGGGCGGCCAAAACCGGAATATCAGGATTTGTCGACCCCATGGGGCGCGTTTACCAGCTAACGCCATGGTGGGAACCTGCTGTAATTCGACAGGAGATGCACAAAAACAACGAAATTACTTTTTATGTCAGAAATGGCGACTTTTTAGGAAGAATGGCTGTATTCCTTGTGATTTTACTGTTGCTTTACATGGGCTCCCAAAGCATTATCAGGAAAAAGCAGCCCAAGGGTAGAGTGTAGTGTAGTTTCTGGGCCGTACCCTGTTAAACCTTAAACTTCCTGAAAAATCCTGCCATATTTTCGGCTGCTTCATCCACCGTGCGGAATTCCATTCCCAGCTCATTTTTGATTTTCTCATTGGAGAAGCGGTAATTGCTGTTGGCACTTCGTGCTGTTTCGCGCGTAATAAGCGGGTTGGAACCCATAACGATGCTGCGGGCTTTTTCCAGTCGCCAGGCAATTTCACTAAGGAATTTTCCCGCTTTGAAAAACGGTGGCTTTACCTCAGCATGTCTGGCAATTGTTTGGAAAAGCTCCCGGTAGCTGATATTTTCGCTGTTGAGGATAAACCTTTCATTGACAATGTTTTTCTCCATGAGCACCATCATGGCATTGGCAACATCGCGGGCATCTACAAAACCCGTGGCACCGCTGCTGTAGAAGCGCAGTCCGTTTTTTACTGTGGTAAACAGCCGTGCACTGGAACGGTTGGGATCTCCCGGCCCCAGGATTACGGAAGGATTGACAATTACCACGTTCAGTCCTTCTTCCGAGCCTCGCCATACTTCCCGCTCAGCGCCAAACTTACTGATCGAATAATAGGAATTTTTGCGGGAGGTTTTCCAGATCAGAGACTCATCCACCCATGTACCTTTGTCGGGCCGACCCACGGCAGCGATACTGCTGCAATGACAGAGCTTTTCCACCCCTTCCAGCAAACATGCATTTACCAGGTTGGCAGTTCCCTCAATATTGATTTTCAGCATCTGGGGGCGCTCCGACGGAACAAAAGAAACCACCGCAGCACAATGGTAAACCTCCTTTACTCCCTCCAGGGCTTCTCGGAGGCTGAATATATCGGCCACGTTGCCATCAACCCATTCAATCAAATCCAGCTGGTTGCCTCCCGGATTGTAATATTCAAATACCTTCTCAATAACATCCGTATTGCTCTCTTTGCGTTTGAGGGCACGCACTTTTTTGCCTGCTGCCGTCAATTCGTATAGCAGATGCGTTCCTACAAGTCCTGTTCCTCCTGTCAATAATATCATGGTGCAAACCTAATGTTTATAATAGAATTCTACCGCACCGCTGTATCATTAAAAGTGCAATTTGCGGCCAAACGAAATTAACAGAAAAATGTGTATCCACAATAAAGTTAAGTTGCAAGATTATCCTGTTGGCGCTTTTCTGATACTATTTAACAGAACCCTCGCGGGAATGTTGTAGCCTGATGTTGAAAATAATACCTTAAAATTGTGCGTATTTACCGTTTAGTGTGTAATTTTGGGAATTGCTTAAAAATGCAGGTGTTTAGCATGTATAAGACATTGCGCACTACCCCTTGTGACATTGAGTTAAACAAAGGTAGATAATATGTGTCAAGGAAAACCCAAATGAATAATTGACTGTAAACTAACACTGATCTCGTTTATGAATTTTGTAGAAGAATTGAAATGGAGGGGCATGATTCACGATATGATGCCCGGAACAGAAGAGCAATTGTCTAAAGAGATGACTACCGCATACGTGGGTATTGATCCTACTGCCGACTCGCTTCATATTGGTCACCTGGTGTCTATTATGATGCTCAAGCACCTTCAGATTGCCGGGCACAAGCCCCTGGCCCTGGTGGGTGGAGCTACCGGTATGATTGGTGATCCCAGCGGGAAAAGTCAGGAGCGCAACATGCTTTCAGAGCAAGAGCTCAATCATAATGTGGAATCCATCAAGAATCAGCTGAACAAGTTCCTGGATTTTGAAAGTGGTGACAACAAAGCTGAAATGGTGAACAATTACGACTGGATGAAGGATTTTTCTTTCCTGGGCTTTCTTCGCGAAATAGGTAAGCATATCACCGTTAATTATATGATGGCCAAAGATTCGGTAAAAAAACGGATCAGTGGAGATGCACGTGAAGGGCTCTCCTTTACCGAATTTACCTATCAGCTGGTGCAGGGATACGATTTTTTGTATTTATACCAGACCAAAAACTGCAAATTGCAGATGGGGGGGTCTGACCAGTGGGGGAACATTACCACGGGCACCGAACTTATTCGAAGGAAAACCAGTGGGGAAGCCTTTGCCCTTACTTGCCCGTTGATTACCAAAGCCGATGGTGGCAAATTTGGAAAAACAGAAAAAGGCAACATCTGGCTCGATCCTAAATATACCTCTCCCTATCATTTCTACCAGTTTTGGCTCAACTGTTCTGATACAGATGCAGAAAAGTACATCAAAATTTTCACCCTGTTTTCAAAGGAAGAAGTAGATGAACTGGTTGAAGAACATAAGCAACAGCCCCATTTGCGCAGTCTTCAGAAAGCACTGGCCAAAGACATCACCATAAGGGTGCACAGTGAGAAGGATTATGAAACCGCGCTGGAAGCCACCGAAATATTGTTTGGAAAAGGGACCACCGAAACGCTCAGAAATCTTCCTGAACAGGTATTGCTGGATGTATTTGATGGTGTGCCCATGTTTACCATTGCCAGGGCCGAACTGGAAGCGGGGATGAATATCGTGGATTTCCTGGGAGGTGATCTGCAGGTGCTTAAATCAAAAGGGGAAACCCGCAGAGCTCTGAAAGAGGGAGGCATTAGCATCAATAAAGATAAAGTGGGTGAAGATTTCGTGGTGGACACCTCTTCTTTGCTCAACAACAAATACATCCTTGCCCAGCGTGGGAAAAAAAACTTTTTTCTGATAAAGACTGCATAGCAGAGCTGGTTTAAATGGGCTGGTCTTTTGTCTTTGCAGATTTCTGCTGATTTTTGCAGCATGACTGGCACAAGGTTGAAAATCCGGCAATTTGGATAATTGTGAAGGATCGTTTTATTTTTAAACCCTAAAAATACCAACATGACAGCAAAACAAAAATTATTTACCTTTTTTAGCCTGTTGCTTGTATCGGCTTTGTTTTTCAGTTCCTGCGAAAGAAAACCGGCAAGTCTCTTCCC
>SLPR01000419.1 GCA_007131895.1 Bacteroidales bacterium
CTTAGCCTGAAAAAGCAGGTTTCCCATACCATAGGAATTGTTATTCCGGAAATCGTTCACCACTTTTTTTCCTCCATTATCAGTGGAATTGAAGATATTGCCTACAGTAAGGGCTATCGGGTAATGATTTGTCAGTCCAACGAAGATTTCCGTCGCGAAGAGATGAATGTAGAGGCATTGCTTGACCATCGTGTGGATGGCCTGTTGGTTTGCACCAGTAAAAGCACAGAAGATTTCAGCCACTTTCTCTCCGTTTATCGCAGTCAGATACCCATGGTTTTTTTCGATCGTGTTTGCAAAGAAATTGATACCGACAGGGTAATCACCGACGACTTTAACGGGGCGAGACTTATTACCTCCCATTTGATCGAAACGGGCTGCAGAAAAATTCTTCACCTGGGCACTCAACCCCGCCTGCACATCGGGCAGGAAAGGCTACAGGGATACATACAGGCATTGAAGGATAACAACCTCCCTTTTGTTTCTGAATTAACCCTCAATTGTGATACCCCCCAGGCTGTTATGGAGCATAAAGACATTATCCTGTCTATGGCAGATAAAATTGACGGTGTTTTTGCCGTTAACGACTCCACTGCCATCACTGCCATGCACATTTTAAGAGAGAATGGCTACAGGATTCCTGAAGACATTTCCATTGCAGGCTTTGGAGATGACCCGGTAGCAAATCTTGTTTTCCCAACCCTGACAACCCTCGAGCAGCAAGGCTACCATATGGGGCAGGAGGCCATGAAACTTTTGCTGGAGAGACTTTCTCAAACCGATACAGAACTTACAACAAGAGTAAAGGTGTTTCAGCCAGAACTCAAAAAAAGAAATTCAACAAAGTCTATCCCCGCAAAATAAAAAGCGGTTTGATTTTTTCCTCACAAAATAATCCCTTACATTTGTATTGGACAAACTATATTTTCCCTTCTTAAGATTCAGCCCATGAAAGGAAGCACCCAAATGGCCCACAGAACATTGTTTCTGCTTTTTTTTCTGGCCTCCCTGCCATTGATGGCTCAAATCAGCACACAAGAACTGCCTTACTCCCTCAAACACAATATTTCGTTGCCGGAGCTTGAAGCGGTAAGTGTACATTTCAACGAAAAGATGATTGATCCGGAGGCCCAACAGCAACAGTATCCCATGCTGGCGGGGGTATCCATCCCCCTCAACGAGAAATTTTCGCAGCTGGCACACCCTACTCTATTGCCCGATGGCAGCATATTATGGCATGTTAGAATCAATGTTCCCGGAGCAACTGCACTGGGTCTTGTATTGTCTGATTTTCAAATCGCTGAAAATGAGAAACTCTACATTTATGATGACACAAAGCAATACTACATCGGTGCTTTTACCCATGATAACAACGCTCCGCACGGTTACTTTTCAACCCATATTTTACCCGCTTCCAACCTGATCATCGAATACCATTCACAAAAGAAAGATAATCCTTCAGCACCCGGTTTCACTATCGATGAGGTAATCTATCTTATGGATGGCAGTTTTCTTCAGCATTCAACTGATGGCATTAAATCATCCGGTGCCTGCAACGTGAATGTAAACTGCCCGGAGGGAGATCTGTGGCAGAAACAAAAGCGCGGGGTTGCAAGGATCCTGCTGCGCCAGGGAACCAGCTGGTTCAACTGCACAGGATCACTGGTAAACAATACCTATAATGATGGCACTCCCTACTTTTTAACTTCCGACCATTGCGGCAGCAATGCCAGCAGTGCGGACCTGCTGGTATGGCAATTTTATTTTAATTACGAGTACCCGGGTTGCCCCAACAGTGGCGGAGCACCAATGAACATGATGCAAAGTGGCTCCTCGCTGGTTTCCAGAGCACCTCTCAACCAGGGTACAGATTTTAAACTGCTACTGCTCAACAACAGCATCCCCTCCAGTTGGAATCCTTATTTCAACGGATGGTCCATTTCTTCCAGAGATCCCCTGTCTGGTGTGGGAATCCACCACCCTTCGGGAGATGCCAAGAAAATCTCCACCTATACCAACCCCCTTAACCAGGGAACATTTACCGGAGGAATGAACAACGGATTCTGGAGAGTTGTATGGGAAGAGACCCTCTCGGGGCATGGAGTTACCGAAGGAGGCTCTTCCGGATCGCCTGTTTTTGACCAGTTAGGTCTAATAGCAGGAACCCTCACCGGAGGAGGGGCCAGCTGCGCCAACCCTACCCTTCCCGACTTCTACGGTAAATTTTACAGGCACTGGATGGCCAATGGCGATACACCAGAAAAACAACTGCAGCCATGGCTCGACCCCACGGATGAAAATCCGGAACATCTTTTCGGCTTTGACCCCAATGCCATTACCAACTTTGTAGTTGTAGAAATCAAACCTCCACTTTCGGGGAACGTAAGTGGAGCTGGGTACTACGCTGAATCAGAAAATGTTATACTTGTTGCCAGTGCCAGTGAGGGATTCCGTTTTATAAACTGGGTCAATCAGGATGGACAGATTTTATCTGTCAGCAAAGAGTATCAGTTTTCAATGCCCGAAACAGAAGTGGCTCTATTTGCGAATTTTACCGATGAAGTAAATGTCAATCCATTAAATAAACTTTCTGAAAGCATTAAGATTTACCCCAACCCGGCTTATGATATCATCAAAGTTGATTTTGGCGAATTTAAAGGCACGGTGCGGCTTACAATGACAAACATAACAGGACAGCCAGTCCGGCAATCTGTTGTTACAGACACATGGGTAAACCCTTCTATTTCTATCAGCCTTGAGAATGTCCGTGCCGGAATTTACTTCCTGACCATCGAGTCAGAAAACAGTATAACAACAAAAAAAGTTATCATTAAATAACTACTATTGAAATTACAGTGCTGGTTTCTAAAGTTTTAACAACAGATACTGGTAAGCAGTGCCCAATTTTTTCAAAAGAAAAAGATGTTGTTCTCATTTTTTTTTCATTACTTTGGATGATTTTTTCCGCGGAAAACGGTTAAAACAAAGGCTTACAGATTGATAGAAGATTAATAATCCAATTAAAAATAAAAAAGTTAAGGATATGTCGATTAAGCATAAGACATTGGATCTTAAGAAGAGAATGCAGGGAGCACTTCTGGGCGGTGGCCAAAAAGCCATCGAGAAACAACAATCAATGGGCAAAATGACCGCAAGGGAAAGGATTGTTGCCTTGTTAGATCCCAATTCGTTTCACGAGTATGACCTCTTTGTAGAACATGCTGCAAGAGATTTTGATATGGACAAGAAGCATCTTCCCGGTGATGGAGTAATAACCGGAACCGGTACCATAGGTGGCTTCCCGGTTTGTATTTATGCCCAGGATTTTACCGTAGCCGGAGGATCGCTGGGAATTATGCATGCCCGCAAAATATCCAAAATAATGGATCATGCCATGAACCTGAAAATCCCTATTATAGGTATCAATGACTCAGGGGGTGCAAGAATCCAGGAGGGGGTAAATTCTCTGGCTGGTTATGGTGAGATATTTTACCGAAATACACTTGCTTCCGGGGTAATTCCCCAGATTTCAGTTATTCTGGGCCCCTGTGCCGGAGGAGCGGTTTATTCACCTGCACTTACAGACTTTGTGTTTGTGGTAGACAAAATCTCCAAAATGTTTATTACAGGACCCGAAGTTATCAAGTCGGTATTGGGAGAAGAAATTAGTATGGAAGAGCTGGGAGGAGCCCGCGTACACTCCGAAATAACCGGTAACGCACATTTTTTCGCAGAGAGCGAACAGGAATGTCTGCAGCAAATCAAAAAACTTGTCACCTATATCCCCTGGAATAACTCCAAAAAAGCGGATGCTTTTCCCAAGAAAGCCCCAAAAACGCGTCAGTACAAAATTGACAACATTATACCCACCGACCCAAGAGAGCCCTACGATGTAAGAGATGTTATCCGCGCCATCAGCGACGACAGCGATTTCTTTGAAGTTCAGGAGCTCTTTGCTGCCAATATGGTGATCGGATTTGGCCGAATCAACGGCGAAACCGTTGGATTTGTTGCCAACCAGCCTATGGTGCTGGCAGGGGTGCTGGATGTGGACTCTTCTGACAAAGCAGCACGGTTTATCAGGTTCTGCAATGCCTTCAACATTCCCCTGGTAACCCTGGTTGACCTGCCGGGTTACTTACCAGGTATAGACCAGGAGCATGCCGGTGTTATCAGGCATGGTGCCAAGATCCTTTACAGCTACTCTGAAGCTACGGTACCCAAAATCACCATCATTTTGCGCAAGGCATACGGTGGTGGATATATTGCCATGTGCTCACGTCACCTTAGGGCTGATTTTGTATTTGCCTGGCCCACAGCTGAAATTGCAGTAATGGGACCCGAAGGAGCTGCCAACATTATTTTCCGCAATGAAATCAAAAACGCAGAAAATCCCGAACAGGTCAGACAGGAGAAAGTGGAAGAATACAAGAAGAAATTTGCCAATCCCTATGTGGCAGCTGCCCATGGCTATATTGATGCAGTGATTGAACCCAACGAAACAAGAAGGTTTGTGGTACATGCCCTGGAAGTTTCCAGCCAGAAATCAGAACTCAGACCAACTAAGAAACATGGAATTCCTCCATTTTGATGCATGGGTGTAATCCAAGGCAATTGATGTATTATTAACTGAATAAAAATGGAAAAAGATAAAAACCTTATAGATAAGGAAGTGGTTTTTACGGAGTTTGTGGTAGACGATGCTACCTATAAAACTCAGCTAAACAAAATGTATATGAACCGCAAGCCCTATGAACCCTTCAACCCATCGCACCTGAAATCCTTTATGCCCGGAAATATTCCGGAGGTGCATGTAAAGGAGGGAGATGAGGTAAAGGAAGGAGATATTTTGCTGATTCTGGAAGCCATGAAAATGAAAAACCATATCATCGCTCCTTTTGATGGGAAAATAACTGCAGTCAATGTAAAAGTAGGGGATAAGGTTCCCAAAAATCATATTCTTCTGGAAATAAAGCCCTGAGGCTATAGGATACATACAACCAGGCGTGTCAATTCAGATTATTAGTAAGCCGGAGCAACCACTGAACTTTTGCTCCGGCTGTTTTTTTTATTCATTGTTAAACCCATTGAAGTTATGAAGCTGGTATTTGCCACCCACAACCCACACAAGCTAGCCGAAGTACAATCCATGCTTCCTGAGAATATGAATATTCTTGGCTTGAACGACATCGGCTGTGAAGAAGACATTCCGGAAACACAGCTAACATTACAGGGGAATGCACTGGAGAAAGCAAGGTTTGTAAGAAAACATTACTGCTGCTATTGCTTTTCTGATGATACAGGACTTGAAATTGAGGCTCTCGGAGGTAAACCCGGCGTATTGTCTGCCAGGTATGCCGGCGATAGCAGGGACAGCCTGTCCAATATGGATAAGATATTAAAAGAGATGGAAGGTATTGAAAACCGCAAGGCACGCTTCAGAACAGTTATAGCACTGATTCTTGAGAACGAGGAGTTGCTGTTTGAAGGAATTGCTGAAGGAAAAATCATCAGCGAAAAACGGGGCATTGAGGGTTTTGGATACGATCCCATTTTTGTTCCCACAGGCTATGAACAGACATTTGCCGAAATGCCGCTGAAAGAGAAAAACCGCATCAGTCACAGATATAAAGCATTCAATATGCTTTCAGAGTACCTGATGTCGCTGAATTATTTTTAGAAGTAATTATTACCCCCTCTCAGTGGGGCTCATCTGTGAAACTCCCCCGGTTGCATGCATATACTCCTGGCCCGTTGATTGGGATCTGGCAAAAGTCAGTGTAGCCTGATCTATTTTATCATGGCCTGCTCAAGAACATCAGAAAACAATTCCCTGAGGGTGATCCCTACATACTCTGCCTGCTGAGGCACGATACTCCTTTCGGACATGCCCGGGGTAATATTGGCCTCCAAAAAAAACAGCTTGTCTTTGCTATAGATGTAATCCAGGCGACAAACTCCTTTCAGTTCAAACTTCTCATAAAGATAACGGGTAGTTTTCTGAACCTGCAGCGTAAGCTCTTCGGAGATTCGTGCAGGGGTAATTTCATCTGCCGCACCCTGGGTATATTTGGCCTTGTAGTCAAAAAATTTCGCTTCGGTTTTGCTTACAATTTCCGTTACCGGCAATACCAGGATCTCCCCCTTGCGCCGATACACCCCGCAGGTAAGCTCAACCCCCTCAATATACTCTTCTACCAGCGCCTCATCATCGTGCTCCAGGCAAATATTCATGGCGGGAAGCAATTCTTCCTTTTCCTTTACAAAGGTGGTACCCAGGCTTGACCCCCCCTTGTTGGGCTTAACAAATACCGGCAAATTCACCTTGCTGAGTATCCTTTCCAGGGTAAGCTCCTCCCCTTTTCCAAACTTGGCTGATTGCGCTACATGCATTCCCCAGCAGGCTGCAAGGGCATTGCAGAAATATTTATTGAATGTAAGAGAACAAGCCAGCTGCCCCGAAGTAGTGTAAGGTATACCCATCAGATCAAAATAACCCTGCAGCTTACCATCCTCGCCAGGCGTACCATGTATAGTAATCAATGCGCAGTCAAAAGTTATCTTTGATCCATTGTGCAACACAGAAAAATCGTTTTTATCAACGGCGCTTTCTTTTCCATCATCATGAAGAAAAACCCACTTCTTTCCGGAGATAAGGAGGGTAAAAACATTGTATTTTCCGGCATCAAGATTTTTGCGGATAATGGCTGCACTATTTACAGATATTACATATTCTCCGGAATCTCCGCCGGCAACAAGGGCTATGTTTTTCTTCATCGGCTGGTATCTTATTATATCGTTTAATCGTTGATTTGTTTAATCAGTTTTTGGGGTTTAAAGTTACTGGCATTCAGCGATATTACATGTTTGAGCCGGATTTTGGCGTTTTACAAAGCTTCTCTGCTTCATCCTGCGCCGGTTCTGTATGCAACCAGCAACCGAATTGTACAATAAAATCAAACAAGCAAAGTTATGATAGTTAGTAAATAAATCATGCGCGCCGGGATAAAAAAATCGCTGAAAGTTAAACTCCGGGAACAAACACCAACAGAGTTCCCATCAGGTACAAATAGCAACAAATATTTATCTCTAAGAGCATTACAGAAAAACTAAATTAATCCAACACACCCAATATCGCCAATTAATTATTAATTTTGGGCGGTAAAAACGCAGCCGGTATAAAGTTTGTTTGGGCAGCAATTTTCAAGCTCCATACAATTAAACACCATGCAAACCCTTTGCACCAGCTACTAAACTGTATTTCAAGCAAATGAAGATTATATCCTTTTTAAAAAGCAAAACTTTTCGTTTTCACATTCTTATTGCAATTGCTGCAGGAATTGCATTATTATGGTTTTCGATAAGAGCTCTTGACATATATACGCGACATGGCCGTACTATTGAAGTGCCCGATCTGGATGGCCTGGAAAAAAGCCAGGCCCAACAGGTCCTGAAAAGAATGAATCTCAGGCCTGTAATCAACGATTCTATCTTTGATACCACAAGGGATAAAGGTTCTATTGCGGCACAAAACCCTGAAGCAGGGGCTGAAGTAAAGAGAAACCGAACGATATACCTTACAACCGTGGCTTTACTCCCGGAAATGGTAGCGATGCCCGATCTTACAGACCTTTCTTTCAGGCAAGCGCAATCTTTACTGGAAACTCACGGGCTGAGAGTAGGAAATCTTGATTACGTGCCCAACATTGCAAGAAATGCAGTATTACAGCAAAAATATAACCAGGGAACCATACAACCGGGCACTCCTGTGGAGAAAGGAACACCCATAGATCTCGTGCTGGGAACGGGCGAGGGAAGCAGCTATGTAAATGTGCCCCTGGTTATCGGAAAAACCAGGGAGGAAGCCATCAGGCTTATCAATGCCTCTTCACTAAACATTGGTCAGGAGGTTTTTATGGATGAGTTAACAGACAATGTAAAAGTTTACAGACAGTCTCCCAATGTTCTCAACAGGCAACAGCAGGTTTCCATGGGCAGCACTGTAGATTTATACTATCGCTCGGCAGATGAGTTTGACTTTGATGAATACACGCAGGAATTGCTGAGTGTCCCTACGCCCAATCTCATTGGCAAAACACCCTGGGAAGTGCTGGAAACCCTTGAAGAGTCATTACTGATGCTGGGTGAGGAAATTTTTGACCCGGGGACAACCACTCAGAATGCAAGAGTTTACAGACAGGAGCCTGATGCTGCAGAAGAGGCCACCATTCTCAGAGGAACTGAAATAAAAATATGGTATAACAGCGGTGAGTAATTCCCCAAAAGCAGAAAGACCTCATTTCATGCAAAATTTCGGCAACTTATACGCCTTGTGTTTTATTTTTCGCAGTTCATTTAAACAAACAATAATACAGGGTTAAAACGGTTTTCTTTAAGGAAGTAAACGTTTTACCCACCATTGATTGCACATGACAAAAAAAATCATTCTATTCCTGTGGATAGCGATTGCGGGAATTATTAGCACATGGGCCCAGGAGATCCTCAGACCTTTGGCAGGCAACCCTGCAAAGATGCAATACCGTGATAGCATTTTCACCAAAACAGGGCCTGCTTCATCGCTTACACTCCCTTTCAAAGAAGACTTTTCCTATCCGGGCCCATATCCTGACCCCATGTTATGGGAAGACAATTATGTATTTATCAATACCGGTTTCGCGGTTCATCCCAAATCTTTTGGAACAGCAACCTTCGATGCACTTAATGCATATGGAGAAATTTATCCCCAGGCCGAAGAAAACAGCTTTCAATTCTCTGCTGACTTTCTTACTTCAAAACCCATCAGGTTAGACTCTGTATTTGACGGTCAATCATTTGCTCTTGAACCTTCAGACAGTATTTTGCTTACATTTTATTACCAGCCCCAGGGGCATGGAAGTGCACCCCGCCAAAGAGACTCGCTGGTGGTTGAGTTCCTGCACACACCGGGGTATTATACGCAAGACCCGGAGGATCCCGATGAGGAAATATGGGTGGATGACTTATGGGTGAGCAAGTGGCGTGCTGAGGGTGAAACCCTGGAAAGCTTTGCACAAAAAAACGACAGTACTTTTTTTAAACGGGTAGCTTTGTTTATTGATGATGAAGTGTTTCTGAGAAATGACTTTCAGTTTAGGTTTCGAAACTATGCCAGCTTCCCGCTGACCAAAACTCCTGACAATTTTGCAGGAAATACCAGCAACTGGAATGTGGATTATATTACCCTGGATTATGGCCGTTCGGTGGCTGATTCTTTTTATTATGACATCACCTTTGCGGCTCCGGCTCAATCTATTCTCAGGGATTTTCAGGCTATGCCATGGTCGCACTACATTGCAAATCCAGACAGCAGGCACAGAGCCCGGTTTAATGTGGCCATTTCCAATCTTGACAACATTACCCTAAACTACTCTTACCGATATTTTATTACCAATGAAGCAGGCTCAGTAGTAAGAAACTACAATGGCGGAACCCGAAACATTGCACCCTTCCATATTGGAGGATATCAGAGTTTTGAAGAACATGCCAACCCTATCCTGGTGCCAAATCCCCTTGGGTCAGGAGCGCTTCAGCCTGCCCCATCCCGTTTGTTTAAGGTAAACCATGTCATCCGGCAAGGAGATACAGGCGACTCATGGACAAGAAACGATACCATTGTTTTCAGGCAGGTATTTGACAACTATTTTGCTTTCGATGATGGCAGTCCTGAAAACGGATACGGCGTTGCCGGATTCAATGCCAAAGGAGCTGTAAGGTTCATCCTGGGGCATTCCGATACCCTTGAAGCCGTGCAGTTTTATTTCAACCCTACTCTGCACAATCAGAGCGTTCGACCTATTATCCTTAAAGTTTGGAAAGATCTTGACCCGGAAATTGTACTCTATGAATCTGACCCCACAAGTGTGGAATTTGGAGAGGGCCTCAACCAGTTTGTCACTTTCCCCCTTGACCCGCCCATTGCAGTATCAGACACCATTTATGTAGGATGGCAACAACAGTCCGATTTTTTTATTAACATCGGTTATGATCTGAACAGCAATGCTTCCAGCCACATCTTTTTTAATTCCCATGGACAGTGGCTACCCACAATTTACGAAGGAGCTTTGATGATTCGACCTATCTTTGGCCCCCAAACCATAACCCATATACCACCTGAACCCCTGACCAGGAAAATGAAAATTTTCCCCAATCCGGTGCGACACAACACGCTGAACATTGAATTGCCGGACAATATGGCCGGTGATTATGAGATTCGGGTTTTTGATGCTTCCGGCAGGCTGGTGGGCACTTTTGCGAATCAAAACAGTATAAATGTATCACCATTAGTCAATGGCATGTATTTCCTGCAAATCACTACCCGCGAGGGTATAATTACCGAACCCTCACGATTTATCATTGCCCGATAGTAAAATTTACCGATATGACAGATTTCCAGGAAGATCCTGAAGAAGAGAAAAACGAAAATGAAGAGCAGGAGTTGTATGAACATCATCGCTTTGTTGCCGACAAGGGACAGGGGCTGCTGCGCATCGACAAATTCCTGATGGCCAGGCTGGAGAACACAAGCCGCAACAAGATACAAAATGCCGCAAAGGCAGGGAACATTCTGGTAAACGATCAAGTTGCCAAATCCAATTACAAGGTTAAGCCCATGGATGTGGTCAGCGTGGTGCTGGCTTTTCCTCCCCGCGAAATAGAACTCATCCCCGAAGACATCCCCATCAAAATTGTCTATGAAGATGAACATATTCTGATTGTAAACAAAGATGCAGGGATGGTGGTACACCCGGGACATGGAAATTATACAGGGACCCTGGTAAATGCACTGATTTTTCATTTCAGGGATTTGCCCATGCAGAATAACGAGCCTGTAAAACCGGGTTTGGTGCATCGAATTGACAAAAATACCTCCGGAAACCTGCTTATCGCCAAAAATGAACTGGCACAAACCCGGCTGGCCAAGACATTCTTTGACCGCAAAATTGACCGTTTGTACCATGCATTGGTGTGGGGCGACCTGAAAGAAGATGAGGGAACTATTACCGGACATATCGGTCGCAGCCTGAAAAACAGGCAGGTAATGGAAGTTTTCCCGGACGGCGAACATGGTAAACATGCCGTGACACATTACAGAGTGCTGGAAAGGTTTGGCTACGTTACCCTTGTGGAGTGTAAGCTTGAAACAGGAAGAACCCATCAAATCAGGGCACATTTCAGGTATATTGGTCACCCGCTGTTCAATGATGAAACCTATGGAGGCGACCGCATTCTCAAAGGAACTACTTTTACCAAGTACAAACAGTTTGTGCAAAACTGCTTCAAGACATGCCCCCGGCAAGCTCTCCACGCCAAGACCCTGGGCTTTTTGCATCCGATTACCAGCAAGCAGATGTCTTTTGACTCCGAACTTCCCCACGACATGCAACAACTGATGGAAAAATGGCGAAATTACGCCAAGCACAAGGTACTGGAAGAAGACCCGGAACCTGATGACGACTCTTTGGAAGAATATATGGAGTAACCTGCACAAAAAAGCGAAAGCCTTTGCAAAGATTCGTTCTGCAAAGGCTTTCGCTTTTATTTAAATGACGGCAAGTGAGGATTAAATCCTAAGCCTCAAACCCGCCAGGAAATGCCTTCCCGCTTGTGGAAAATAGCCATCGTCAAGGGCCATCAATTCACTTTCGCCCAAAATTCCTTTGTAAATCCAGGCATTGGTTATATAATCCACATCAAACAGGTTGTGTATCGCGAAACTGAATTCAAGCTCCCTGAAGAAACTATTATTCAAAGTATAGGAAAATCTCAAATCATTCACAAAATAAGCATCCAGCATTCGATCCCTATTCATGGTATTATCGATGTATTGCTCAGATACATATTTTCCGGTAAGTGAAACTGTGGCGTCTTTTACCGGGGAAGCCTTCAGCATCACTGAGCCAACCATTGAGGGAGAAAAGGCAATATCCGTATTCTCATAAGTAGCAACATAGACTCCGGTCCAGTTCCAGTTTTCGTCATAAATATCGGAGTATTCCGTAAATTCGGGAATTTTATTGCGGCTCAGGCTCAGGTTTCCTGACATCTCCAAAAACCGGCTGAACCGGTAAGCTGCTTCCATCTCCACTCCCATGCGATAACTTTCTTCGATATTGGTACGGGTAAATCCTCCCACATCATTAATTTCGCCGGTAAGCACCAGTTGGTCTTTATAATCCATCAGGTAGTAATTCACGGCAGCAAAAAACTGAGATGTGTTGAACTTGTACCCCAGCTCCAGGTTTTGCATGGTTTCATGCCTGGGTCTGCTTTCAGGCGATGACTCGGTAAAATCACGTCTGACAGGCTCCCGGTTACTGATACCGAAAAACATATACATATTGTGCGCAGGGGTGATGTCATACAAAAATCCGGTTTTGGGATTCCAGAAGTTAAATACAGCCCTTTGGTCAAGAGGGATAACCGCCTCGTTTACCATACCCCGACCTTCAAAATCATAAACGATTTCGCGATACTGTAAGTCACCAAAAACATAAAAGCCATCAAACAGCTCATAATTGAGTTTCAGAAATGTATTAAAGTCCGTTTTACTTGCTTCGTTGTCATAATACCTGTATCCTTTGTCAAAGTCTTTGGCCAGCCTTGCCCAGACAACTTCACCAAAGTGGTCGCCATCATACCTGTTGAATCCGCCACCCAGCACACCCTGCAGGCGTCCGAAACTATTATAGTTAACAGAATAGGTCAAGCCATAAAAATGATTTTCGAGCCATCTTTGCCTAATCAGATCGGTGCGGTCAAAAACAGTTTCGTCTATCGTTACATTGGGTAAACCATAGTTTCTGAATCTTTGGTTTTGGCGGTACTGTTCATAATAACCCCTTCCATAAGTATAATGAAGGGAAGCATTGGCAACCCAGGAAGGATCCAGCTGATGCGTAAGATGCAGCTGGTAATGATCCTGTTGATAGTTGTCGGTTTCATTATCATAAAACTGTTTGTTGCCATCACTGTCAGTAAAAGCACCTGCAGGATTATAGGTTCGGTTGGTTTCCAGCAAATGCCCCGGAACACCGTACCAGGCCTGGTAGGTGGATTCTTTACCTGAGAAAACAATGGCTCTCAGTGCGGTACGGTTTCCATAATACCCACCGGAAAGATAGAACGACTTCAGGTCTGAAGTGGACCGGTCAACATATCCATCTGAATTGATTTTGGAAAGTCGTCCGTCAATGACCCAGCCTTTGCCCAAAAGTCCGGTACCGAAGCTTACAGAATTTCTTAGGGTATTGAAAGAACCTGCTGAGCTGAAAACCTCAGCATAGGCTTCTTCCTGCAGCTGGAGGGTTTGGATACTTATAGTGGCGCCAAAGGAGGCTGCACCCTGTGTACTGGTACCCACCCCTCGCTGAATCTGTATATTCTCGGTGGAGGTAGCCAGATCTGGCATATTTACCCACCACACTCCGTGCGATTCAGAATCATTGACAGGAATACCATTGATGGTAACATTGATGCGGCTGTTATCACTACCTCTGATATTCATCCAGGTATATCCGATTCCGGCACCGGCGTCAGAGCTGGTAATAAGATTGGGTGTTTGGGTAAGAAGAAAAGGAAGATCCTGTCCCAGGTTGGAGCTTTGTATTTCCTCCCTGTTCACATCCGTGCGTGTAGAAGGAGTCCGATTGTCAGCACGTGTGGCATTTACTACCACTTCCTGCGACAGGAAGGAGGAACGCTCCAGTAATACTTCCAATTGCTTCACCTGTGAAAGATCTACTGCGAGGGTCTGTGTCTGAAAGCCTAAAAAGGAAATTTTTAGTGTTATTTGTTCCCGGCTCAATCCACTTAGGGTAAAACTTCCGTCGGAGCCGGTGTGGGTTCCCTGAAAGGTACCCTCAATTACCACATTTGCGCCGGGCAAAACCGAATGGTCCGACGCATCTTTTACTGTTCCCCGCAGGGAATGTTGTGCAATGGCCGGCATGGCAAGAAACATTGCCACCAACATTGTTGTTAAAAATCTCATTGTAAAATAATTATTTTTTGGGTTTAACTTAAGGAGATTAACAGGGGGAAAATCTCCACTAAAAGTCCGTCCCTTCCCTTCGCCGGCATTACCCGGATCAGGTTCAATGGGTTTGATCTCAGCCCGTTTATTTGGGGCACCCCTATTTTGACTTGCGTTGCAAAGGTAAACACTTTTTCAGGAAACCCCTAAAAACAAATGTTAACAAGATGCCAAAACCCATGAAACTGTTTTGCGAATTGGTTACTTTTGCAGTGTTAAAAAGAAATATCAGATTGGAATAACACTTAACGAAATGATCATGTCGGAAAAGAAAAATATCATCATCATAAACGGCCCCAACCTCAACCTGCTGGGGCTCAGAGAGACTTCAATTTATGGCAATACCTTTTTTGAAGATTACCTGGAAAAGCTCAGAAATCATTTCCCTCAGGTAACCATTGAGTATTTCCAGAGCAATGTTGAAGGAGAACTCATTAACAAGCTACATGAGAAAGGTTTTTCTTTTGACGGGATAGTTCTGAATGCCGGGGGTTATACACACACGTCAGTAGCCCTTGGAGATGCGGTTCTGGCAATCAATGCTCCTGTAGTTGAAGTGCATATTTCCAACATTTTTTCCAGGGAAGGTTTCAGGCAAAGCTCACTCATTGCAGCTTCCTGCGCAGGCAGCCTTAGTGGTTTTGGACTGGAAGGCTACAGGCTTGCTATCGAGAGTTTGCTCAACTCAATCATTTGACCTTTTATCCATAGTTTATTTGAAACTTAAAGGCTTCTGAACCTGGCAGGATTAAGCTGCGAGAATTTCTTTTTACCCATCATAAAATACTCTTTTACTATGCTTTTGCCATACACCCCTGACACGGGGATATAAGGAAGAGCTTTCCCCTCTTTCCTTTTCTTTCTCAGATTTCGCAAAACAGAAAAGGTTGCTTTATAGACAGCAAGAAAATCATGGTGTTGTCCACTGAGAAGAAACTTTGCTGCAGCCACCTGATCCATTACAAGTCTTTTAAGCAAAACAAAATAGAAATGTCGGGCAGGCAGATTTTTCGCCAGCAACAGAAGGTTATTTCTGAAGTTAAGATATGTTTTCCTGGGGTTGTTTTTTGGCAAAGTACCTCCCCCCACGTGGTATACCGTAGATAGCGGAAGGCAAATAACACGTTTTCCCATTCGTTTCAAGCGCCAGCAAAGGTCTATCTCCTCCATGTGCGCAAAGAAGTCATTGTCCAGTTCTCCTGCCTTGAAAAAGTCACTCCCCCTGACAAACATGCAGGCACCAGTAGCCCAGAAAACTTCAAGGTATGAATCGTACTGTCCTTTATCTTCTTCAAGATGTTCAAAAATCCTTCCCCGGCAGAAAGGATAGCCATATTTGTCAATAAATCCTCCACTGGCACCAGCATATTCAAAGAAGGAGCGCTGGTGCCATGAGAGTATCTTAGGCTGGCATGCTGCAATTTCAGGATCACTGTCCATAATTTCCACAATGGGATCAATCCACCCGGATGTAACCTCTATATCTGAATTAAGCAAAACATAATACTCCGCTTGTATAAGCTGCAGCGAACGATTGTATCCCCCGGTATAACCATGGTTTTTTTTCAGATCCAGAAAAGTTATCCCGGGATAGTGTTCCTTGAGAAAACCCGCCGACCCGTCAACAGAACCGTTATCAGCAACAAAAATCTTCGCATAACCCGGGCAATGCTTTATCACTGAGGGTAAAAACCTCTCAAGCAACTGTTTTCCGTTCCAGTTTAATATTACAATGGCGAGTTTTAGCATATAAACAACACAGTAAGAGTAGATATCAGTTTTAGAATTGTCTTTATTGACCAATGCAGTAATGCGATTCTTTCACCTGAATGAAGTAAAGCACAGAGTCATGAGCAGAAAAAAACCAATCAAAGGTAAGGAATTATCCATTTTAACGATGTTCAATATTTTCAGCACCCTCAAGATACCTTTGTAAAGCACTGACAGCTTTGCTCTTACCTTATTCATATATTATTTTTGAAGGAATGTGTACTTTTTGTTGCGTACAATATTTTTTTTTGTACTTTTGCCCCCGGAGAGATGGCAGAGTGGTCGATTGCGGCGGTCTTGAAAACCGTTGAGGGTAATACCTCCGGGGGTTCGAATCCCTCTCTCTCCGCCACAAAAAAAGCCTTGTTTTCAACAGAAACGAGGCTTTTTTTTTAAGCTGAATTATCTCACTGACCCTTTTTGAGCTCGCAACAACCAAATCCAAGGTGATTCAAATCACCAAAGCCGGCATTGAATCCAATATTCAATAACTCCGCCGGAGATTTCAACTCAAAATCGAACATATACCCTTTCACTGATTTCTGGTGTGGCGAATCTGTTTTTATTTTTACGTGCTTGGCCTTGGGTTTTCCAAGGAGTTTAAACTGAAGGTCATTCAGTCCGGTAAGTCCATTCGCTGAATTGGCAGTCATATATTTCACCATGTTGGCATATTTAAACATCAGACTTTTGAAAAATACTTTGTCAAAGTTTTTTTGATCAGGGTTGATATAGTTGCTGCTACCAGGCTCTCCTACAAGCATGGGTGACAAACAACGGAATACCACCTTTTTGAGTTTAGTGAAATCCGGAACCTCCAGGCTTTGAATCTTCTCGATTTTTATACTTACTTTCCCTCTTGCATCCCCAATTTTAAACTCCTTGTCTTCGAATGTACCAATAACATGAGGTTCAATATCCTCCTGTGCATAGAAAGACAAAATCATGGTAGCATGATCATTGGCAACAATTAGCCTGTCATCTGCCACCTTATGGGGAGCAAAGACCACATCTGAGAAGGTAAATAGTTTATATTCACCTGTTGCATCAAGAAATTTTTTATCCGTCAGAAATTTTCGAAAAGAATCACTTTGAAAGTGGAGCATTTTGTGAATCCAGGCAGAGAACTCGCTCTGATAATTAACGGGAATAGAAAAAGGTGCCTCGCCCTGCAGTTTGAAATCAATTCTAAAACGCATGATGATTACAATGAATGAGTTTTTGTTATTTTTTAGTTTTAATGGGCAAAAAACAATAATGAGCTTTTAAAGTTAATGATTTTCACAACAAAACAAAAGTACAAAGAAAAAAACACATTAAAAAAGCCATTTGCAACATGATATTGCAAATGGCTTTAGGATTAAAATATTTTGAGAAATTATCTTACAATTTCCTGGAATTCTGCTACCTGGAAGTAACGGA
>SLPR01000106.1 GCA_007131895.1 Bacteroidales bacterium
AATATTTTCGAATACATAGATAATTGAATCAATAAATTAGTTAAATTTGAAAATAAATAAAATAAAATAATTCTTTCTGCAAATTGAATTCATGATATTGACAATTTCCCCTTTTCTTTTATCCTTATGCGGGGCTATATTCCTTCCATTCTTAAAACCGGTTGTTGCGGATAATGTCGATGCATTTGCTGTTTCCCGGTTTGTTGTGCCCGGGTCATTTTTGCTTTTCGATGCCACTTTCTGGTATGTTCTGCTGATAGTCCTTTTGCTGATTTCTATCATCGTTTTGGGAAAGCTGACATGGAGTTTCGCACTGAAAAGAGAAGTTGATAAAAAAATAAGGCAACTGCATCAAAACTTTCTGGAAGAAGGTGACTCCTTTAATGATAAAGAAAAGGAGGATGACGAAGAAGAATTTTTTTCTCCGGAAGCCATCGCTTTCATCAAACAGAGACACGACAATCCCCCGGGCATAGTGGCAAAAGAGGGAGCTGAATTTTTTAAACAAGGTAAAAATGCTGATTCTGACAACCGCTACAGGGATTTTGCCCAAATGTTGCCAGATATTGTTTTCGAAACAGATATTGAGGGCAACCTGCTTTTTGTGAATCGCACAGGTTTAGACATTTTAGGCATTTCACCCGAGGTGCTGAAGCAGAAAAAATTAACCGCTTTTGACTTTGTGGATCCGCGCGATGTTCAAAAGGCGCAAGAAAACTTCAAAAGAATTATAAGCAATAAAAGAGGCGATGATTCTGAATACAGAATTGTAGATGGGCGAAAAGTTGTAATGACAGTTTTGTCCTATGCTCTGCCTGTTGTCCGCGAAGGACAGGTCAAAGGGATAAGAGGACTATTGGTGGATATTTCCCAGAGGAAAAAGAATGAGGAAACCATTCGGACTCTCAAGGATATTGTAAGTCATGTAGGATTGGGAATCAATGTTTTTCGTCTTGAGGCTGCCAGCGAATCACAAAGGTTTATCCTGGAAATGGTCAATGTAGCTTCAGAAAAACTAATGCGTTTTTCCAAACCTGAAAACATAGGGAAAAGTCTCGACGAAATCTCCCCTTTACTTCGCAAGCAAAATTTGCACGAGTATTTAAATCGTGCCCTCGTATCCAATGAAGCTGTTGAGCTGGATGATTTTATATACCAGCCCGACCCCACGATGAAAGCAAAGATACTGAGCATGAAAATATTTCCCCTGCCTCAGAACCGTGTAGTTTTGCTAATGGAGGATATTTCTGCAAGGAAAGAAACCGAGCAACAGTCGCAGATGACAAGTTTTGGCCTTGAACATGCAGGGGATATCATTTTTTGGGTAGAAGAAAATGCCCGGTTCTTATTTGCCAATGAAACTGCTTGCCAGAAATATGGATATTCCAGAGATGAATTGTTGGAGATGACGGTGACAGACGTGGATTCAAGAGTTACCATGATGCAGTGGTATGAGTTGGTTCAAATTCTTGAGAATAAACCCTCCCTTACCATGGAGTCCATCCATAAAAAACGCACGGGCGAAACTTTTCCAGTGGAGATTTCCATCAATAAATTTGTATTTGACGACAAGGCCTATTTTTTCGCTTTTGTTCGCGATATCAGTGAAAGAAAGAAATATGATGAACTGGAACAAAATATTCAGGTAGCCCGCAAATCGGCTGCTCTTAAACAACAGTTCCTGGCCAATATGAGCCATGAAATTCGCACTCCCATGACCGGCATCATGGGGATGACTTCATTGCTGATGCGCACCAGTCTTAGCCCCGCACAACAGGAATATGTAAGAAATATTAAGATCTCCTCTGAAAACCTGCTTAATATTATCAATGATGTACTGGATTTGAGTAAAATAGAGGCTGGGAAAATGGAACTTAAACCCAATAGGATATCCTTTGCTGAACTGGTGGACGAGGTACATGAAATGTTTCAACATCAGGCCCGGAATAAAGGAATCCGGTTTACTACCTCCATTGATCCGTTGATTCCTGCCAATATTATTGTTGACGACCAAAGATTGAAACAAGTCCTTAACAATTTGCTGTCCAATGCTTTTAAGTTTACGGATGAGGGAGAGATATCTGTGGACTTTGGGGTGGAATACAAACGGGAAAAAGAGCTGTTGCTTTATTGCTGGGTTAAGGACACCGGTATGGGAATTGGAGAGGCTAACCAGAAACAGATTTTTGAAAAATTCACCCAGATTGACACCTCTCTTATCAGGCCCTTTGAAGGAACAGGGCTGGGCCTTGCCATCTGCAGTGAACTTACTCAGCTCATGGGAGGGGAGATAACTGTCAGCAGTGAATTGGGCAAAGGCAGTACTTTTACCTTTACATTTAAAGCCAATTATGATAAAAGTGATAATGAACCCTTTGCTGCCGCTCATGTCAGAGATTTTAACGATCTTAAGCTTAATGTGCTCCACGTTGAGGATAAACTTCTTAATCAAAAAGTAGTGGGTTTTATTCTTTTCAATGCAGGGTGCAATGTTGATTTCGTTAAAAACGGTCAGGAAGCCATTGACCTTTATGTGCCGGGAAGGTATGATGTTATACTGATGGATATACAAATGCCTGTCATGGATGGCATATCTGCCTATAAAGAGTTGAAGCGTTTACATGGGAATCGTTTGTGTCCTGTGATTGGTCTTAGTGCGAATGCTCTGGAGGGGGATGCCCAGAAATATATTGCCCAGGGGCTTGATGATTATATAGTCAAACCATTTCCTCCCAATGTGCTTTACGAGAAACTCAGTAAATGGGCAGGCAAAATGAACACGCAAAGGTTATCTTAAAATTTGCCGCCCCCCTTTCTGCCAATTTAAAATCTTAGGACATTTCTTATGGATGCATTTTTCTGCAGGTTGCTAATTGCGAGCACTTTGTTGCTGATTGCCTTGTTTTGAGGACAGTAATTGTTAAATAGGAAGGTCTGATTAAAATCCGGGGAATACCAATTTAAGCGTATTATGTGTCTGAAAAACAGTTACTTATGTATGCGAAAATATTTTTTGAAAATCTCTGTGTAAAAAGAAAAATATTGTATATTTGCACTCGCAATTAAACGGTGGCTATAGCTCAGTAGGTTAGAGCATCAGATTGTGGTTCTGAGGGTCGTGGGTTCGAATCCCATTAGCCACCCACCTAAATTAAAAAAAGGTTGTCTATTTAAGGACAACCTTTTTTTGTTAACCTGTATTTTGCAGGTATTCCGGAATGGTTAGTTGATTGTATATCTTAGGGTTACGCCTGCGCCGATCCAAAATTGCACATTGGGTATAAGGTTCAAAGCAGGGGTAACATCGAATCCGACGGTAATGGGCAGATCCTCTATCTTGTATTCAAGTCCTAAAACCCCCAAAACTCCAATGGTGCTAAAATTACCTGTACTGTCGTCATACCATGGACTGTACCTGCGATCATAAAAACCCAGGTGGGCACCGGGACCATAATACCAGTTGAGACCAGGGGCATCAAAGGCATTGGTGTGTTTTTGATACATAGCCGCAAGAACAACACCGCGGTAGTGAGTAGCGATGACACCTTCGAAGGCATCACTCCCGGAAACAAAATGCTTGATGGACAGACCGCTGTAAAATCCGCCGCGCACGCCTATCCCTGTTTTATAATCCTGGGCCTTTAAGCTTCCTATTCCCATTAACGCTATAAATACTATCAACGATACTTTTTTCATTGGTCAAAAATTTTAATTTAATTAATTTTAATTAGTTTGATTTAAATTGATTCTAGGTTTTTGGTTAGTTTTATTTTAATGCAAGTTAAAAAGAATAATTTGAATATACAAGGTAAAATATTGTCTTTTATTTGCACGGTTTAGTCTTCTGTAAATATTTATCTGAAATTAATCGGATGGCAGGTTTAGCCATACCCAAATGGGGTAATGATCGGAGTAAACCTGTTTGCCAGTTGTAAAATTATACGACTTAAATTCATCTGAGTGCATAATATAATCTATCCTGAAGCCGGGTATGGCTCCTATGTAGGTTTGTCCTAATCCACGACCGCTCCTGAAGGAATCGTCCAATTGACGGGTCATGTTTCTGTAAGTCCGGGAGGCAGGAGTATCATTGAAATCTCCCGCCATAATTACCGGATAAGGACTCTGGCTTATGTGTTCCGAAACTATATCCACTTGTTCTGCTCTTTGAATATAAGCATCCTTTAGTCGTTTCAGGATACGCAGACTCCCTTGTTTAAAATACTCTCTTTGCGTTATTTGCCCGGCATTGGTAATGCTTTCTACGAAACCATAGTCCTCCGGGCTCAGCCCTATAGACTCAAAATGCACATTGTAAACCCTGATGGTGTCACTGTCAATCACTATATCAGAGTAGATGCCTATGTTGCCCATCTGTGAGGGGAAGCTCAGTGTTCCCTTATGGATTATGGGCCAGGCAGAGAACGTTGCTACACCAAAAAAGTTGATATCGCGCGAAGAACTGCTGTAGCCGGTATGTGCATATCTTGCCCGCAGGATGTCAGGCAAGGTGTCAAGGGTTTTGAAGGCTCCTCCTTTGTCGTGAACAAACTCCTGGAAGCAAATGATATCAAAATCCTTTTCCTGCAAAAACCGAAAAATATTATTGCGCTGGGTAAAATTCAGCTCCCACCCCGGGCCATAATTGTACAGGTCAAAAACCCTTACATTATAACTTAATACACTGATGTTTCTTCCTTCTGCCGGCAAAATGGCTGAGGTGTTGCTGAACCTTACGAAACTCTGAACATGAGACCATCCCAAAAGAATTGCAACCAGCGAAATAAGAAAGTATATTCGTAATCTTACCAGCCAGTATACAATGAATAGCACATTAAATATCAAAAGGGCAGGATATATAAGTCCTGCAAAGGCCAGCAGCCAGAAATCGGCTGGACTGACTCTAACCCCAACATA
>SLPR01000189.1 GCA_007131895.1 Bacteroidales bacterium
AACCAAAAAAAAATATTTTAGTGTATATTTTATTGTAATGTATCAATAAAAAATGTAATTTTGTATTATTAATAATCCATTATGCCTGACAAATGAACGAAAACGAAAACAGGTTTCTTACTGACAAAGATCTTTGGCTTTTGATAGCGCAAAGTTCGGTTGGAGATTCTTATCGCCCTTTAAATTTGCGGGGAGCAGTACTTTCCGGGGCTAATTTAGCGGGTGCTGATTTGTCGGGAGCCAACTTCTCAAAAGCAGATTTACGTGGGGCCAATTTACAGGGAGCCAACCTGTCGGGAGCATTTCTTGCCAATGCAGATTTAAGTCATGCCAACCTCACGGGAGCAACGGTTGATGGAAGTGTTTTGGCAGGAGCCAATCTAAGTCATTCGAAAATTGATGAGGCTGATTTTTCCGATTGCAACATGGCTGATGCAGATTTGACCAAAGTTTCGGCTATAAATTGTGATTTCACCCGCTCTGATCTATCCAAGTGTATTATTCGGTATGGCGAACTTACCCGTGCCAATATGTTTAAAGCCAATCTCTCGGGTGCCGACCTTACCGGTGCCGATGTGCTGGAAGCCAATCTTGCGCGTACATATTTTAACGATACCGTAATGGAGGGCATTCTTAACCTGGAGCGGGCCGTGGGGTATAAGGGGTGAGGCTGAGGTAGAGGTTAAGGTAGAGTTAGAGGCTGAGGGCGCAGCCCGAAGTCCCGCGAGCGGAGGGAAGCGGGATTGAGGTCGAGGTTGAGGTTAAGGTTTAGGGTTTGGATGGTTTTGACCCAGCTGTTTTTTAAGCGTTTTGGTTTTTCTTTTTTCCTTTAAGAGTTCAACATTGATTGCGGCAGTCTTTTGCTTCCATTTTTTTGTTTCCTGTTTTAAATCCTCCCTTTCTTTTTCCAGTAAAATATTGTTGCCCAGTATTTCAAACCATTGAATGATTTGAAGATCCTTTTTTGATAACTCAATGAGCTCATTTATCGGTGCCGGGGGATTTTCTCCCGTGCAAATTGCCGCGAGCCCTTCGCCAAAGGGAAATTCAAGGAGCTTATATCGCTTCCTGATTTCTTCCATCAGCTTCCATACTTCAAATCCAGGCCTTCTTACTTCTGTGTCATGCAGTAAAATAATTCCCTGGTGACTCATTTTGGGCAGCCAGTTGTCAAAGTCATTTCTTGCGGCCGCGTATGTATGTGTTCCGTCAATATGCAGCACGTCAATGCTTCCTTCAGAGAAGCTGTCCAATGCCTTGTCAAATTCCATTCGTAGAAGGGTAGAAAAACCGGCAAATTCTTTTTGATTGATTTTGCTTACCTGCTCATATATCTCCTTTCCGTAATTGCCCACATGCATATCTCCCTGCCAGGTATCAACAGCAAAGCACCTGGTAGATAATCCGAGAGCTTTTCTTGCCTGACAAAAAGCAAAATAAGAGTTTCCGCTGTAAGTGCCCAACTCCACCAATACGCTGGGATCTATAACCTCCATAAGCCAGAACGCAAAAGGGATATGGGGAATCCAGCCATGAGGGTTGTCAAGAAACTGTGGTTTGCCCAGGAAATAGTTGCCGGGTGTTGATAAAAGCATTTTGCCGCCAGGTTGTTGAGTGTTTATAATCAATTGGCAAAAATAATAAGAATAACCGTTGCGAAATCAATGTTTGCGGCAGAAACATTCATCAGGCTTTTAAATTGATAAAATTGCATCCTGAAATATTAATTAATCAGGGTTTTGATGTTCAGGACCGTCTATTGCAATGAACTATTGTTTGGCGTATAGCTCAATAATTTTCAGAATCACCTGTGTAGCTTTTTCCATACTTTCCAGCGGGATAAATTCATATTTGCCATGGAAGTTATGTCCGCCGGCAAAAATATTGGGGCAGGGGAGTCCCATGTAGGACAATCTTGAACCGTCAGTTCCTCCGCGGATGGGTTTGATCTTGGGTTCGATACCCACTTCTATTATTGCCTGCCGGGCAATTTCCACAATATGGTAGACAGGTTCCACTTTTTCGCGCATGTTGTAATACTGATCTTTCATCTCAATTTTGATGGTACCTTCTCCATACTTTTTGTTGATGAAATCACCCACTTGTAGTATGAGCTTTTTGCGGTTTTCAAATTTTTGCCTGTCATGGTCCCTGATTATATATTGCATGGCAGATTCTTCTACTGTCCCATCAAATTTAATAAGATGGAAAAATCCTTCATAATGTTCTGTAAATTCAGGGCGGTCGAAAACGGGGAGCATATCGTTAAATTCGCTACCCACAATCATGGAGTTAATCATTTTGTATTTAGACATGCCCGGGTGTACGTTGCGTCCCTGTATCATCACTTTTGCATAGGCGGCGTTGAAATTTTCAAATTCCAGTTCACCAACTTCACCCCCATCCAGTGTGTAGGCATATCGGGCACCGAATTTTTTCACATCAAAATGGTCTACACCTTTTCCGATTTCTTCGTCGGGAGTGAAGCCGATTTTGATGGTACCATGTTTGATTTCGGGATGCTGGGTAAGGTACTCAATAGCCGTCATGATTTCGGCAATACCGGCTTTGTCGT
Organism: Bacteroidales bacterium; assembly: GCA_007131895.1. Lineage (GTDB taxonomy): Bacteria > Bacteroidota > Bacteroidia > Bacteroidales > UBA7960 > SKVR01. The sequence continues at coordinate 2,576 of SLPR01000189.1, forward strand.
CAGCTCCCAGCAGGGTGGTGCCATCCGTGGTTATCAGGGTCTGCCCCACGTACTTTTTTAATTCCGGAAAATCCTCTACTTTCAGAAACATTTGCTTTTCATGGTTGATCAGGATATCCTCGCCATCATAGTCTTCTACTATATTGGGTTTTATGCCTGTACCGGACATGTCAGGTGCCGTATCCATGTGGGCAAGAAATCCGATAACCGGTACATCTTTCTCAATATTGGAGGGCAAAGTAGCCATAACGTAGCATTTGTCATCTACATGAGCATCCTCCAGTCCCATTTCTTTCAATTCTTCCACCAGCACATTGGCCAGGTTAAACTGTTTTTTTGTGCTGGGGAAAGTTTGGGAAGTGGGGTCAGCCTGTGTATCAATGTTGATGTACTTGTAAAATTTTTCTAACAATGTTTGTTTCATACTTTTGTTTTGTTAAGTGTTTTGTTCAGTAAAGGGTGTATGACCCGGTCGGGCTAAAGTAGAAAATATCTTCTTAATCAATCCCAAATAGTAACAAAAAATTGAGGACAGTATGAATGTTTTTGTTTCATGCTGTCCTCATAATATCATAGGCTGAATTCGTTGGTTATCTTATGAGTTCACTGATATCCCTCATCAGCTTTTTGGCAAGACTTTCTGATTTCACTTCACTGTCGCTCTCGGCATAGATGCGAATGATGGGCTCAGTATTGGATTTGCGCAAATGCACCCACTCATTGTCAAAATGAATTTTTACTCCATCGGTTTTGTCGATGGAGTGTTTGCTGTATTTTTCCGAAATCTTGCTGAGGATGTCACTGAGGTCAATTCCGGGCGAAAGTTCAATTTTGTGTTTGCTGATAAAATAGTCAGGCAAATCTTTTTTGATGCCCTTAACTGTTTTGCCCGTTTTGGCCAGGTGAGTCAGAAACAAAGCTATACCTGTGAGAGCGTCGCGTCCATAATGTATTGGAGGATAAATAATCCCTCCGTTACCTTCACCACCGATGACGGCATTGACTTCTTTCATCTTTTCCACCACATTGATTTCGCCCACTGCTGAAGCATGATATTCTGCTCCATTTTTCAGGGTAATGTCTTTTAGTGCCTGGGATGAAGAAAGGTTACTGACGGTATTTCCTTTTGTATGTTGCAAAACATAATCAGCAACAGAAACCAGGGTATATTCTTCGCCAAACATTTCACCATTGTTGCAAATAATTGCCAGCCGGTCTGCATCAGGGTCCAGTGCAAATCCCACATTGGCATTGCTTTTGGCGACTTCTTCTGAAATGATGCTGAGGTTTTCGGGCAGGGGTTCGGGGTTGTGGGGAAACAGTCCGTTAGGGTCACAGAATAGTTCGGTTATTTTTCTAACACCCAGCGCTTCCAGCAATTCCGGAACGGCAATTCCTCCCACTGAGTTTACTGCATCTATAACCACGTGAAAATCAGCATTGGCAATGGCATCAGCATCTACAAGATCCAGCGCCAGTACTTTTTCAATATGCATCTCAATGGCCGATTCTTCAAGGGTATACTTTCCGATTTTGTCTGCTGTTACGTATGTGAAATTATTGTTATGGGTATAAGCCATCATTTCTTCCCCCTGAGCGGAATTGAGAAATTCCCCCTTCTCGTTGAGAAGCTTCAGCGCGTTCCAGTTTTTGGGGTTGTGGCTTGCAGTTATGATGATGCCACCGTGGCACTTGTACTCCCTTACTCCGATGCCTATGGTAGGTGTAGGTACCATGCCTGCATCAATAATGTCAATTCCCATAAATTGCAGGGTAGAAACAACCATATTGTTGACTACAGGGCCTGAAATGCGGGCATCACGCCCAATGAGAACAGAAAGCCTTTCTTCTGGAAACCGGTTTTGCAACCAGCTGCCATAGGCTATGGTGTACTTCATAATGTCAACAGGACTAAGGCCTTCACCTGCCTTGCCTCCCAAAGTTCCTCGAATTCCTGAGATAGATGTGATGAGTGTCATAAAACGGATGGTTAAAAATATAGTTTGTAAAGATACTGCTTTAAATGGCCTTTACAATACTATTTTTTCGTTTTGACAAGAAAATTTGTGAATTTAGCTTTACTAATGCTTTTTCCTGGTTTGCAGAATGTTATTGATTGTTAGAAGAATTCCGGAACCATCTTTGCGGAAATGTTAAAAAATTCTGAAATCATATGGGCATATGAGGGAGCCATCCGGTTCCATGGTTATAATTTTTTATTTATCGTCCTCAAAAGCGTTGACACTTAATCAATGAACAACCCTATGCATTTTATTACGGGATAAAAAATGTATTTTTTTTGATAATTGATTTTTTATTTTCTTTTAATC
>SLPR01000527.1 GCA_007131895.1 Bacteroidales bacterium
CAATGAAGAAATTAAAAAAGCCATAAGCAAGGAACTGAAAGTTTTCCTTAGATTCCATCCTTACGACATTTTTATCATGGATCAATCAGGCACTCCGGTTTTTTCCTACCCACGGAATTCAAATCTGTTTGAACCGGAGGATTACAGGAAATATTTAGAGTCAGAAAGTAAAGAAATTTCATTTGTTGATTTTTATGAGAATCCGCAAACTAGTGCCTTCCATTTGGGGATGGTAGTCCCTCTGCATTCCGGTGATGATCGAAATGAACTTTCACTGATAGTGAGGATGAATCCTGCCATTGGATTATATGATGTCATTCATCCCCGGATAGGCAGATTATTGAATGTAAAGCCTTTTCTGATTGCTCCCTGGAAAGACAAGCATCTGATCTTTTATGGAGAAGCCAATAAAGGTGACGAAACACTTTTCATGAAAGTTTTTTATAAAGATGAAGAGAATGTGTTGTATAGTTTGCTTGATAACAATTCTTTTGTTAAAAGAGGAAAAGGGATAAATGAAGAGGAAGTATTTGCCGGGTTAAGAGAAGTAGGAGGTACATCGTGGATGGTGATGGTGCAAATGTCAGATAAAGAATTGCTTACAGCTGTGAGGCAAAGAATTTTGGCTGTCTTTGTTTTGGGTGGGGCCTTTTTGTTAAGTGTAATTTCATTAATGATTGTACTGACCCGTCAGCAGCAAATCCGTTTGCTGAAAATTAGCCGGGAAAATGAAAACCTGCTGGATGATTTGATAAATAATCAACCCTCGGGCATCTACAGGGTAAGCCTTGAGCCAGAGAAATCGGAGCCGGGCAAGGATCACGCAAAAGTAAAAGACAGACCCCTGCCTATCCGGTATTTGTTTGTAAGCAAGCAGCACGATGTCATAACGGGGATTCCGGGGAAAGAACTTATGGACAATTCCTCACGAATTTTTGAAACCATACACCCCGGGGATCGGGATCAGTTTCTTGAAGAGAACTTCAAAGCTGTTGATAATATCAGCAACTTTCATTGGGAGGGTAGATTTATCAAAAACGGTGAAACCCGCTGGGCACGTTTCGATTCCATCCCTCGCCTTAGTCCTCCCTCACAGGTTATCTGGACCGGAGTGGTAATGGATATTACACTGCAGAAAAATCTTGAAAATGAAATGAAAAGACGTGAAGCTTTCGAAAGATTGCTCACACGTTTGTCTTCTTCCTTCGTAAATATAACGGCACAAAATTGCGATAAAATCATTGATATGGCAATAGAATATATTGGAAGGTTTTGCAGTAGTGACAGGTCTTATATCTTTTTGTGGGATGAAAAAAAGAATATTGTGAAAAACACCCATGAATGGTGTTCTGAAGGAATTGAGTCTCAGAAGGAGCTTCTTCAAATGCTCCCATGTGAAGAGATTCCTCAGTGGATGAGTCACCTGAAGAGCTTTACTCCTGTTGTGATTCCCGATGTAAGCAAAATGGACGACTCCTGGCGGGTTGAAAAGGCCATCCTGGAGCCACAGGGGGTAAAATCGCTGGTGGTTGTGCCTGTTATTTCAGATGAAAAACTTTATGGATTCGTTGGGTTTGACTCGGTAAAAGCACATCGCAAATGGAAAGAGTATGAGTTGCAGCTGCTTAAAGTTTTTGCAGATTTGGTTTACAACGCACTGGAAAGGAGAAGGACCGAACTAAATCTTACAGAGTCGAGAAAAATGCTTCGCACCGTACTGGATACCATACAGGTTAGGGTTTTCTGGAAAGATAAGAATCTCAGATACCAGGGATGTAACCAGGCGTATGCCAGGGATGCCGGCTTTGATGCTCCCGAAGTTCTGATTGGTCTTGATGATACAAGCATTTGGAAGGATATGGCTGAAATTTACAGAAAGTCTGATGAAAGAGTTATCGAAACAGGAAGGCCATTGCTGAACTTTGAGGAGCCTCAAAAAGCAAAGGATGGTACTACACGCTGGTTAAATACTTCCAAAATTCCCCTGCTCAATAATGATGGCCAGGTTATGGGTGTGCTGGGAACCTATCAGGATATTACGGAACAGAAACTTGCAGAGGATGCTCTCAGGAAATCTGAAAACAGATACCGGAAACTCACCGAAAATGCTTTCGATGGTATATATCTGCTTCGCAGAAATCAGTTTGAATATGTTAATCAACGTTTTTGTGAAATGACAGGATATTCATACCAGCAACTTACCCGACAGGATTTTGACAATCTTACTTTGTTTACCCCTGAAAGCCACCAGTTAGCCCTTGACAGAAAAGATGCACGAAAAAATGGGGAGCAATTGCCCAGCACCTACGAGATGCAGATTATTACCAATATGGGCGAAATTAAAGACGTAGAAATCAGCACCAATAAACTCAATAACATTGGTGAGGAAAACCTGATACTTGGTATTGTGCGCGATATTACCGAGCGTAAGAACAATGAAAGGCTGCGCAACGAAGTAGCTGTGGCCAATCAATCAGCCAATTTCAAACAAAACTTCCTGGCCAATATGAGCCACGAAATTCGCACACCTCTTACCGGAGTGCTGGGGATGATTGAAATTCTTTCTCAAACACAGCTCGATGAAACCCAATTGGATTATATCAGCACGCTGAAACTTTCAACGGAAAACCTTCGTGAGATTATCAATCAGATTCTTGACTATTCAAAAATTGAAGCCGGGCAGGTCAACCTGAAATCTACCATATTTGAAACAGCTGTCATATTTGAACACGCCCGCAAATTATTTCAAACCACCTGCAAAAAAGATGTGCAACTGCTTATTGAAGTAGCTGATGAAGTACCTGAGTTTATCGAAACCGACGAACAAAGGCTTACCCAAATCATTAACAACCTGCTTTCAAATGCTATCAAGTTTACCGAAAATGGAAGGATTTGCATCAGTGCCGGGGTAGACAACTGGAAAGATGAGCTGAATTTTATCATGAAAATTACTGTTGAGGACACGGGTATAGGGATAGAAAAAGAAGCATTATCCCGTTTATTCAAACCTTTTGAACAGGTAGATTATGAGGATAAAAGGAATTTTGATGGCACAGGCCTGGGTCTGTCTATCAGCAAGGAACTGACTCGTTTGATGGGAGGTGAGATTTTTGCAGAAAGCGAACCTGGAAAAGGAAGCAAGTTCTGGTTTACCTTTGAAGCGTGTAAAGCCGTTTTTTCTCCCATAGAAAGCTTCGCCGATAGAGATACTGAAACGGTAAACGGTGGGGGAATAAATATTCTGTTTGCGGAAGATAAAGAAATCAATCAGAAAGTTGTTAAGCTTATGCTCAATGCACTGGGACACAGGGTAAGTCTGGCGTCTAATGGTGAGGAAGCGTTGAAAATGTATCAACCTGGTTTGTTTGACCTTATTCTTATGGATATTCAGATGCCTGTAATGGATGGAATTACTGCCATACAACAACTCAGAGAAAGGTTTAGCCAGCTGCCTCCCATTGTGGGTCTTAGTGCCAATGCATTTGAAGGAGACCGCGAGAAATATATCAAACAAGGCATGGACGAATATTTAACCAAACCCGTAAAAAGTGATGATTTGAAAAACATGATTGAGAAGTTGCAACTCCTTTATAATAAACCTGACTAACGTGAAACACATACTTGTAATTGAAGATAACGATGGAGTTGCTGAACTGATAAGTGAAAAGCTCCACGAGTGTGGTTATACAACCCACAATGTATCCAGCGGTAAAGCGGCGGTGTCTTACCTTAAAGAGGTAAAAGCAGATATGGTGATTCTGGATTATTCGCTGCCCGACATGGATGGGAAGGAAATTATTGCCGCAGTAAAGGCTGCCAGTATTGTTATGCCTCCCTTTATTGTGTCAACCGGCAGGGGTGATGAACAGCTTGCTGTGGATATGATGAAGCTTGGTGCCTACGATTACATGATCAAAGACAAAAGCCTCATCAGTCGTTTGCCTGAGACTTTGGGTCGGCTTGGGCATGAAATTAAAAGAGATGAGGAGCTTCGCAAGGCCCAGCTGGCACTCCGGGAGAGTGAAGAAAGATTCCGCAATTTTGTAGAAAAGGCAAGCGATTTTTTTGTGAAACTATCCGTTGATGGTCACATAAAATATTCTTCTCCCAACTGGCAGCGACATATGGGTTTTTCTCCTGAAGAGCTATCCCGGATTACTATCTTTGATCTGGTGCATCCTGATGATAAACAAAGGATGGAAAAACAAATTACCGAAATTATTCAAGCGGAAAACATGCATTTTGCTTCCGAATACAGGGTGCAGCACAAAAACGGAGAATGGAAATGCCATGCCGTAAAAGGGTATTCTGTTAAGGAAAACCATATGTTTTTTGTCAACTGTATTGCCAGGGATGTTACAGAAGAGAGAATGGCAGTGAAAAAATTTGCCAGGGCAGTGTTCAGGGCAGAGGAACAGGAGAAAAATAAGTTTGCAGAGGTGTTGCATGAGGGCATTGGCCCTTTGGTTTCTGCCATTAAAATGTCCATGGAACGGATTAGGTCTATGGGAAAATTTGATGAAAAGGAGATTAAAGTTATTGACTATTGCAATGACCTTGTAGATGATGCCGTAACCAGTGTGCGCAATCTTGCCAATGACCTCAGACCCAATTTAATCAATGATTTCGGACTCATAAAGGCCATTGCCTCCCATGTAAGCAAACTGAAAGAGCAGTCGGGTCCTGATGTAAAGTTTCTGGTTGCTGACAATATTCCGAAACTGGATAAAGAAACAAGTATAATCCTCTATCGGGTCCTTACCAGGCTTATTGTCAACTCTGTTAAATACTCAAAAGCCGACCGCATTCAGCTGGAGTTAAAAATGAAAGATACCTTACTTGTAATTGAATATTCAGACAATGGTGAAGGTTTTTCACAAAAAGC
>SLPR01000369.1 GCA_007131895.1 Bacteroidales bacterium
AACTTTACCTTCATATTCTTTCGACAATTCTTCCAATACAGGAGCTACCACTTTACAGGGTCCGCACCAATCAGCATAAAAGTCAATGATACAAGGCTTATCTCCTTCAAACTTCCATTCTTTATTGGTTTCAAAATCAAATACTTTGGATTTAAAGGTTTCTTTTGTTAAATTTTCCATAATTATAATTATCTCATTTTAAGCCTCACTGAGGCTTTTATATTTAAAATAAATTGATTTACACTTTTTTACATATGACTCTTTATCGCAGCAAGCAGAGTTTCTTTTTGCTGCACTCCAACGAAACGCTGAACGGGTTCGCCATCCTTAAAGATTATCAGAGTAGGAATATTTTGTACTCTGTTCATACTGGCTGAACGAGGATTGTGATCAACGTCAAGCTTGGCAATTTTAGCCATATCGCCAATGGATACTGCCACTTCTTCAATAATAGGGTTTTGAATGCGGCACGGAGGACACCAGACAGCCCAAAAATCTACCAATACAACTCCCTCGGAAATGGTTTCCTCAAATATGGCATCCGTAACATTTATGACTTTGCTGTTTTCATCCGAAACCGTTACTGCTTTTTGTGTTTCTGAATTTGCCGGCCCTTTATTAAAAAGCATAACACTGCCTAAGGCTAAGGCAATAACCAGAACAGCAACCTGAAGAGGGCGTGTTTTTTTCCAGATGTTTTCTTTTTCTGCTTTTTTACTCATAATGATTAAAGATTTATATCGTTATTTACTATTATTATTTTGTTTTGAATATGCTAATACCAACTCAACTGCAAAAGTATCTATTTATATAGATATATAAAAGTTATTTTTTGTTAAGCCCTGGCTGATCCGTATTTATACCTAAACTTATTTAAATTATTTGAAGAACTTTGTAACATAATGCAAATCTTCAACCCGTGGGGGAAGATAAAGTTCAAATAATACATACTGCAATTAGCGCAATGCAAAAACTTGCCGATATTAAAGTTAATATACTCTGCAATTAAAACCAACTGCAATGATAAATGAAAAACGATTTGGATTACAGCAACCAATAAAAACTGCTGCCATTCTTATATTTACTTTTTTAGTAAGTATATCGTTGCCTTCCTGTGATGAAGATGGCAACTTTGTGTTTCCCCTCACGGAAGCAGAAATAGTTCAGGGATTAAAAGAAGCACTGAAAGTGGGAACCGGTAACTCGGTTGCTTTAACCAACCGCACCAATGGATATTATGGCAACGAATTAATAAAGATTCCATGGCCCGAAGAAGCCGCCGGAGCGTACAATTATATCAACACCAACCTTCCCAACCTGCGCCCTTTGCTCGACGAGGTGGTGCTTAAAATGAACCGGGGAGCAGAAGAAGCCTCAGCCAAAGCAAAACCCATTTTTATTGATGCTGTTCTGGCCATGACCATAGAAGATGCCCGTGGCATACTCAACGGGACTGATAATGCTGCTACGATGTATCTGCACGAAAAAACCTATGAATCGCTTCACATTGCCTTCATGCCTGATATCCATAGTGCACTTGAAAGTGTTGGAGCTGCCACTGCCTGGACCAGCATTACTTCGGTCTACAACCCGATAGCTACCTGGACACCCGGAATTCAGCCCATAACCACAGACCTGACAGACTATACAACAACCAAAGCGCTCGATGGATTGTTTTTGCTACTGGCAGAAGAGGAGTTAAAAATACGGACTGACCCGCTCGCACGAATCAATGATATTTTAAAAAAGGTGTTTGGTACGCTGGATTAAAATTTCGCAGACTATTCAATTCCGGCAAAATGCTTCATAAACTGAACCCTTTGGAAAACAGCAGGGTTGTCAGTATTTTTGAAACTCAGTTTGCCCTGGAAGTCGGCTATTTTTTCAAAGTTGTTTTTTTCCATCCAGTATTTCAGACCCTGAACAATAAGGGATATCTGGTCAAAACCATTTTTATACAGAGTGCTACATACCTGCACAGCATCAGCTCCTGCAAGAAGTTGTTTTACAACTCCGGCACCATCGTGCACTCCCGTTGAAGCACACAAATCTGCCTGAACCCTGCCTGCCATTATAGCAATCCATCTCAGTGAGGTTGAAATTTCTTCGGTAGTACTGTACAAATTTCCGGGCTTAACAACAAATTTTTCAATATCGATGTCAGGATTATAAAAACGGTTGAACAATACCAGCCCCTTAATACCAGTCCAGGAGAGTTTTTTCAAAATTTCTGCAAGACCCGAAAAGTGATAAGAAACTTTGAGCGAAATGGGTAATGAAGTTTGCTTCATTACGGTTTCAATGATTTCAAAATATAACTTCTCGTGCTCTTCGCCGGTTTTATTAACGTCAGATGGTAAAACAAATACATTCAGTTCGAGAGCATCGGCTCCGGCATTTTCAATTTCTTTGGCAAAAGCCGGCCATTCGTTGGCCGAAACACAATTGATACTGGCAATAACAGGTATCGTAAGATTGCTTTTGGCACTTTTGATCAAATTAAGGTATTCATCTATGGTCTGCGCTCTGGAGTAATTGCGAATATAATCATCCGCTTCGGTGTAGGCATTTTGCATATCTTCGTAGGAAAACACCTTTCTGATTTCAAGTTTGATTTGTTCTTCAAATAAAGACTTAAGGACAACAGCACCAGCCCCTTTTGCTTCTATGATCTTCAAATTATCCAGGTTTCTTGTTAAACCTGAACTACCTACGATTACAGGGTTCTTAAGGTTAAGACCCATGTATGTGGTCGATAAATCTTTCATATCTTGATGTTTTTATTTATACTTGTAATGAATGTGTCTTTTAGGTTTCGATTAAAAAAAAATAAACTTTGAGTACACTCCGAAAACTTGTTTTCGGTAATTCGTGTCAATTTCTGGTTTTCTAATTTACTAGTTATCAATTATATGATTTCGTGTAAATTAGTAAAATTCGTGGACAATTGACTTTTTAGAGTGGACTCAGCTTTGGTATAACAAACCTACATAAAATTTAAAAAACTAAGACATGATGGTTAAAAAAAAATAGCATATGATATCAATAAAAATAAAAACCGAATTACACTTAAAGAAATCATGAAGGTAAAAACTATCTTTGTGATAGAGATTATCGAAGTATCACAAAAAAATGCTGGCAATAAACTTAGTGTCAGCAAGAAAACTAATCATTTTTAAATGTGCTTGATAAGAAAGCGTCAAGTGCAAGGGTTATTCCCCTTGGTCATGAGCTCAAAACTTTCAGTTTTTCGGTTGCGATGACTGAAAAACAGGAGTTCACTTTTCTTAAATAGCCTTTAATGAGCTTGTTGAAGTAACTGTTTTGAAGGCAAGCATAACCCAGCAATTGGCGTTTTCTTGCAAGCACTCCTTAACCTGAAATTCAATGTATGGATGTAACCACGGATAAAAAATTTCGCACCTCCCCAACAGAAAGAATGTCTTTCAGAAGCATGCTGGAACCCCTGCTGGTGATTTTTAACAAAGCTGTTTCTGATATCTTTCAAAATCGCGAGTATTATATTGCATACAGCATTCCCGGTGGAGTTTACGGATATTTTAAAGATTATGATTTGCAACCTGATGACATCAGGAAGTTAAAAAACCGCATTCGCGACCTCATCAAAGAAAACCTGAATTTCAATCAGGAAATTCTCCCCAAAGAGAAGGTTATCCGGTATTTTGAATTGCATAACCGCCCCGACATTCTCGAGTTGCTCTATTCTCATTCATCTGAGAACCATCAGGGTTTGCACCTTGCTCACCTCAATGGCAATGGAGAGCTGTTTTTCAATCATGTGGTTGAAAATTATGAAAAGCTCGACAGGTTTCAATTTTTTAAATTCAACAAAGGTTTTTTCCTGATTGCCGACCCGGCGTTTTATGAAAGGGTAATGCCGGTGAGGCTCGAGCTGAGCAAATACCTGAAAAGATTTGAAGAATCTGAGACTTCAATGAAGCAACTGGGAATCGAAAGCATTGCCCAGCTCAATGAAGTAATTGACAATGGCGAACTGCCCGAGTTTATAAAAATCTCTGAGGCCTACCAGGCCAAAAGAATAGGCCGCATTGCAGACAATATTGTCAGTCATCCGCTCAAACCCAGGTTGGTTTTTCTTGCAGGTCCCACATCTTCAGGAAAAACCACCTCTGCAAACCGGCTTTCCATCGAACTGAAAGTATTGGGAAAAAAGGTGCTGATCTTGTCTCTTGACAACTTTTACCTGCCACATTCCATGATTCCTTTTGACAAGGAAACAGGACTGCAAAACTTTGAACTCATCACAGCCCTTGACTTAACATTGTTTCGCAAAACCATCACCAGGCTCCTCAGCGGAGAAAGCGTTAAACTACCAAGGTATCATTTTGATGGAAAAGGAGCCACACCCGAACCTCAACCTACAACCATTACGCCTGATACTTATATTATCGTGGAAGGTATTCATGGACTCAACCCGGAACTCTGGAAAGATGCCCTGGATATTGAATCCTACAGGCTGTATGTTTCTGCTTTAAACACAATCAATATTCACGACCACCTGCCTCTTTCTACATCCGATCACCGACTTATACGCAGGTTGGTTAGAGATCATCTTTTCAGAGGGTATAGTTTTAATGAAACTATCAAAAGATGGCCCGATGTAATGGAAAATGAATACCACAGCATTTTTCCCTTCCAGGAAAGTGCCCATGCCATCTTAAACTCTTCTCTGATTTATGAGATTGCTGTATTTGCTCATTATGCACCGGGAATACTTAATGATTCCTTTGCCGAAAATGAAGCTATCAGAGAGGAAGTCAGAAGGCTCAACCGTATTTTAAACCTGCTTAAACCCATAAACCCGAAAGATATACCTCCTACCAGTATA
>SLPR01000110.1 GCA_007131895.1 Bacteroidales bacterium
ATCATGGAATTGCTGGAAAGGGTAGGGCTGGAGCCCAGGCACTACTATCGCTATCCGCATGAGTTCTCCGGCGGACAACGCCAGAGAGTTTGTATAGCCCGTGCCCTGGCCCTTAACCCCGAGTTTATCATCTGCGACGAATCTGTTTCTGCCCTGGATGTTTCCGTGCAGGCCCAGGTGCTGAACCTGCTCAATGAACTCAAAAGAGAGTTTGACCTCACCTACATTTTTATATCTCATGATCTCTCAGTGGTGAAATTCATGTCGGACAGGATAATGGTCATGGAAAAAGGGTTGATCGTGGAAAGTGGTGAGGCAGATCAACTATACAACGATCCACAGAATCCCTATACGCAAAGGTTAATTTCCTCAGCATTGTAAAAAAAGTGTGGCGCTGCAAAAATGAACCGAGCCATGACAATAACTATTCACCCGGATGATTAGGTGGAAACGAAAGAAAATGCAGCAGTAATAACAGGCCCCTAGCGCTGAAATTATGCTGGAAACTCCTGCTGAAAAATCGGGATGACCAATAAAAATCAGATTATAAAAACATGAAAAGAGGACTTGTTGTTACAACAAATCCTCTTTTTAATTTATTAGTAAATTATCAGCTTATCTGACAAGTACAATTTTGAGTTTGGCTGTAAGATTTGGAAAATCATCAAAAAAGTCCATATCTTCTTCGTCATCTTCAAACATTTCCGTCAGTTCTTCACGCGTAAGGGTCTGTTCTCCAACTATCCTTTTGTCAGTCATGGTAGTCAGGTTCAAACTCAAGTTCATGTCATTATCGGAGATAGTGAGTACATTTCCGGAAAGATTCCAGGTGAAAGGCTCAGTGCCATCTGAGTCGCTTACACTACCTGTGCCATCTTCGTTGAAAGTAATGGTGACATCCTCGTCTTCGTCCTCGAAAAGTATCATGTCATCAACGCCGGGAATTCCAAAGTTCACTGCCATTTCAAAACTTTCCTGCTGCCACGTTCCTACAATGCTGAAATCATCGTCATCATCTTTGCTGCAACCGCTAAAGGCTACCACAAAGGCCATCATTGCCAGAAGCAATAATTTTGTCTTTTTCATAATGTTGTTTTTAATTTTTATTAAATTGATTCATAACAAATTTAATGAATTATTTCCGTTGATGCTTAAGGGGATCACGTAAAAATACAGAAGATTTCTGCAAATTGTGCCGGGTAAACGGAAAAAAACAATATTCTGTATGGTTTTTGACTGTGGGGTGTCATTTTTTATAGTGGCAGTAGCAGCTTCTGCACAGGGGTTCGTAGGAGTCTGTTTCTCCCAGCATAACAAGCTTTTCGCTCACCACCGTACGATGCGAAAAATGGGCCAGGTTGCCGCATTTCACACATATAGCATGCACTTTCGTAATGTATTCGGCTACTGCCAGCAACTGGGGAATGGGGCCGAATGGTTTACCCTTAAAGTCCATATCGAGCCCGGCTACTATAACCCTGATGCCAGCATTGGCCAGCTGAGAACATACATTGGGGAGCTCCGCATCAAAAAACTGCGCCTCATCAATACCCACAACATCTACGTCATTGGCCAGCAACATAATATTGGATGAAGAAGGTACAGGTGTAGACATAATTTCATTGGCATCGTGCGATACTACCTTTTCTTCATCGTAGCGCACATCTATGGCAGGCTTGAAGATCTCTACCCGCTGACGGGCTATTTTGGCCCGTTTCAGCCGGCGGATTAGTTCTTCGGTTTTGCCCGAAAACATACTGCCGCAAATGATTTCTATCCAGCCGCGCCCACGTGTATTGTCAATATCTTTTTCGAGAAACATGAAAGGGTGTTTGCTTTTCTTTGTTAATTTTGCAGGTTATTACATCAGGAGGTTTATTGTGGAAATCCTGAAAACATTTGCAAATATAAATCTTGTATTACAATAAGAATTCAATTTTTTCGCTTTTATTTTTTATCCCAAACAATCAACCCGTTATGAGCATTGCCCAAGCCAAAGAAAACATCATCATTCTCCTGGAGAACATCATCAAAAGGTCTGAAAACATAGAGAAACAAAAAGGTAGCAAGAGCCTGCTGGAGATTGACCTGGCAATGGAGGATGTCAGGTTGCTTTATCGTGAAATGGATCGGTTGAGAAAATTTACAGAGGTTGAGGCAGTTAACGCTCCACTTGAGATCAAAGAAAGGAGTATTGCCGGAATAAAAAGTGAAAACCATACTCCCTCTGCCGGTACAGTAGTACCCAGGGTCCATAGCTCTGAAAAAACTGAAAGCCCGGCCCATGATGAAGCAGAACGGGCTCCATCCGGTTCACCTGAACCGTCAGAAGAACAAATCCCCGTTTCTGCTCCTAAAGCTGCAGAACCTGCACCTGACCCGGAAGTGCCAGCCCAACCTGCTGCAGAAGAAAAGCCCCCGTCCGTCAAAGAAGAACCCCGGGCCGAGCCTAAACAGGAGGCAACTCCCCAATCGGGCAATGCCATCCCAAGGGCTGCTGAAAGAAAAGAACCTGAAGTTGTCCCTGGTTCAGGGGAATCTCAAAAAAGACCCTCCGCTCATACAAAACCCATCAGTGAAATGCCGGAGCCCAAAAAAACTGTGGTGGGAGAAAGCTTTTCCAGCAGCAGAAGTTCAGTGCACGAACGACTGGCGCAAATTAAGGATGATAAGAGCATCGGAACGCGTATGCAGTATAAACCTGTCACCAGTATCAAAGAAGCCATTGGGATCAATGAAAAGTTTTTGTTCATTAATGAGCTTTTTAACGGCGATCTGAATGCCTATAATGATGCTGTGAATCATCTTAATTCCTGCCCTTCCATACACGAGGCTTTTGAATTGCTCAATAAACTGACCATCGAGTTTCAGTGGGACGGACAACGATCCGCAGAAACCATTGAAAGGTTTGCTGATTTGGTGCAGAGAAGGCATATGCAGTAGATATTCCGGGAGACAGTTATCAACACGTTGGCACCATTCTCCCGATGTTTCTTTTTGTCAAAAATCAAAATCATTTCAAATGTCCAGACTTTATATTATTCCTACCCCTGTGGGAAATCTTGACGATATCACCCTTAGGGCCATCAAAGTGCTGGGATCTGTTGATATCCTGCTTGCCGAAGATACCCGGAAAACAGGGATGCTGCTCAATCACCTGGGGATAAAGGTAAAGATGATGTCGCACCATCTGTTCAATGAACATAAGACATTGCAATCGGTAATGGAGAGGTTGATGGCCGGGGCCGTTATGGGTCTGGTAAGCGATGCCGGCACACCAGCTGTGTCAGACCCTGGATTTTTACTGGTACGTGAATGCATCAAAAACAATATTCCTGTGGAGTGCCTCCCCGGTGCCACCGCTTTTGTTCCTGCCCTGGTGAATAGTGGTTTGCCGGCCGACAGATTCTGCTTTGAAGGTTTTTTGCCTGTCAAAAAAGGGAGGAAAACCCGGCTTGAAGGGCTTAAAGAGGAAACCCGCACCATGATTTTTTATGAATCGCCCCATAAACTCTTAAAAACCCTGGGTGATATGGTTGAGGTTTTTGGTGCTGAAAGGCAGTGCTGTGTTAGTCGCGAACTGTCAAAAATCCACGAAGAAAACGTAAGGGGAAGCCTGCAGGAGCTGATAATTTACTACAATACCCATACCCTGAAAGGCGAAATCAGCCTTGTAGTGGCAGGTCTATAATTAATCATCCAGTTTCAAAACAGCCATAAACGCCGATTGCGGTATTTCAACATTCCCAACCTGGCGCATGCGTTTCTTACCCTTCTTCTGTTTTTCCAGCAGTTTGCGTTTCCGGCTGATATCACCACCATAACACTTGGCCGTTACATCTTTACGCAAGGCTTTAATGGTTTCCCTGGAAATGATTTTTGCGCCGATACCCGCCTGAATAGCAATGTCATACTGCTGACGGGGAATAAGCTTACGGAGCTTCTCGCAAATCTTTTTCCCGAATTCATAGGCATTGTCGCGGTGAATAAGAGAGGACAAGGCATCCACATAATCGCCGTTGAGCAAAATATCAAGCTTTACCAGTTCAGACTGGCGGTAGCCTATGGGATGGTAGTCGAAAGAAGCATACCCTCTCGAAAGGGTTTTTAACCGGTCGTAAAAGTCAAATACAATTTCAGCCAGCGGCATCTCAAAGGTAAGCTCTACCCTGTCGGTAGAAAGGTATACCTGGTTTTTGATAAGCCCTCTTTTATCCATACACAGGGTCATGATGGTTCCAATAAACTCGGACTTGGTGATGATTTGGGCCCGGATGTATGGCTCTTCCACATAGTCCAGCACGTTAGGGCCAGGCAGGTCGGAAGGGTTGTTTACAATACGCATTTCCCCCTTTTTGTTGAATGCATGATAGGAAACGTTAGGGACAGTAGTAATAACGGTCATTTCAAATTCCCTCTCCAGGCGCTCCTGAACGATTTCCATGTGCAGCATTCCCAGGAATCCGCAGCGGAAACCAAACCCCAGTGCTGCAGAAGATTCGGGTTCGAAGGTTAGAGAAGCATCATTGAGCTGGAGTTTTTCCATTGCGGCGCGCAACTCTTCAAAGTCGTCATTTTCAACCGGGTAAATACCTGCAAATACCATGGGTTTTACGTTTTCAAATCCCTGGATGGCTTCTGTGGTTCCCCCTTTAACGTGGGTAATGGTGTCTCCAACTTTCACTTCTTTGGCTTCTTTGATACCCGAAATAATATACCCCACGTCGCCGGCATATACTGTTTTCTTGGGCAGCTGATTTAGTTTTAACACACCCACCTCATCGGCGTTGTATTCTTTTTTGGTATTCATGAATTTTACCCGCTCTCCCTGCGATATTTGCCCGTTGAAAATCCGGTAA
>SLPR01000343.1 GCA_007131895.1 Bacteroidales bacterium
ACTTGCCAGCAACAGAAAGAAGAGGGTCCACACGAGGGGTTGACGGCGCATGGTAAAACGAAAACCGCGGTTGTAAAGCTTCTGGTAATCCAGGGGATTGACCCTTCTGAGCCAGGTTTTGGAGGTAGCGGGGCTACCCTTTTTGTACAGCTGGAAATAATACACCGGCGTGATGGTCATGGCAATGAGCAGCGATACCAGCAGACCGATGGTCACGGCCATGGCCTGATCGAAAAACAAGGCTCCGGCCAGTCCTCCCAGAAAAATGAGCGGAATAAACACCGAACAAGTGGTAAGCACCGAGCTGAGCAGCGGGCTGAATACCTCTTCCGTGCCCCGGGTGCAGGCTTCCAACAGAGGCAGCCCCTGCTGACGATACCGGGTTATGTTGTCTATTACGATGATGGAATTGTCGATCATCATCCCCACACACAAAACCAGTCCTGAGAGAGAAACGATGTTGAGGGAGATACCCATGAGGAAGAAAAACAGCAGCGACACCACGATAGCGGCAGGCACGGAAACGACAATTAGCCATGGTGAGCGGGCATCGCGCAGAAACAGGAACATCACCACGAAGGCCAGCAAGGCTCCCAGGATAAGGGTTTGCTGCAAATTGGCCAGGGTATAATCAAGCAGCAGGGTCTGGTCGCGGTACACGGTAAACTGCAGATGGGGATAATCATGCCGCAGGTACTCCACCATGGCATGCAATTCATTTTTCAGGTCCTGCATACGGGCATCGGCCTGTTTGATGATGGCCATGGTGATGGCACGTTCATCGCCGGCAAAAACCATCCCTTCGGGTTCGCTGACCCGGGTTTCGATATGACACAAATCCCTGAGCTGCCACAGTCGCCCCTGCCTGCTGAGCCACAATTCGCCCATATCTTCGGCCTGCAGCAAAGGGGAGCCTACCCGCACGTTGTACTGGTACTGCTTGTCGCGGATCATGATATTGCCCAGGGTAACGTTGTTGGCCCGTATGAGGTTTTCAATATCCTGGGGCTGCAACCCCAGCGCGTGCAGTTTGTCCATATGCGGACGTATGATGATTTCAGGGAAAGCCCTTCCGCTCATATCGGCCATGGCAACCTGGGGTATCTGCTCCAGGCGGCGCCGTATCACCTCATCGGCAAAGGCACTAAGCTGCAGAAATTCAGCATTGCCAGCTGTGCCCGGGTGGGAGCCCTCCTGCTTTTTATGGCTGATATCGAGATAAAACACGGGGATATCGGAAGCGCTGGCCTTTACCACTGCCGGGCGGGGCAAATCGCGGGGCAGCGTGGAAGTGGCTTTGTCCACCTGCTCGTTGACTTCGATATAGGCCAGGTCGATGGGAGTGCCAAACTCAAATTCAAGGCTTACCAGTCCGTTGCCATCGCGGCTTTCGGTTTTCAGGTCGCGTAGACCGTTTACCTGCATCAGGTACATGCGCAGGGGTTCCATTATACGGCTCTCCATTTCGCGGGCCGAATAGGCGGGTGCATTTACCTGCACACTGATGCGCGGAATATCCACATCGGGCACCAGCGACACCGGCAGGTAAGAAGCTGCCACCAACCCCAATACCAGGATACCCAGAAAGGCCATCGTAACTGCCACCGGACGCCTGATAAGAAATTTCACCATAATTACCGCGATTTGATAGTTACCAGTGAGCCGTGGGCCAGGTTCATATTGCCCGACACAATAACGGTATCACCCGGCTGCAGGCTGGCCACCCGGTCGGGATTGGCCATCACGCTGAAGTGGGTAGTATTTTCATGAAGCACGTTCACATAGGTCCATTCGGCCTTGCCTGCCGTGTATTTAAAAAGCACCTCGAGATTGTCGCGGTACATGACTGCAGAGCGGGGCACCACCAGTTGTTGCTGTACCGGACTTTTGACCCGTACCTTCACGTTCATCCCCTCCATCAGTCCACGGGTATCGGCAATGATTGCTGTTACCTCCACCCTGCCGTGTTCGTCCACCTGCGGGTTGATGCTTTGCACGCTTCCTTTCCGGCTGCTTTGGGGGGTGGCAAAAGGAACCACCTCCACCTGTGTGCCCGGGCTTACGCGGGGCAATTCATTTTCCATCACCGGAAACCGGGCCAGGAAAGCCGTATTGTCGATGAGCTGGCAAAGCTCTTCCCCGGCATTTACCTGCTCCAGGTTATGCACCTCCAGCCCGGCCACCACACCGGCAAAAGGGGCGGTGATTCGGGTGCGTTGCAGGTCGGACTGTATGTTTTGCAACTCCAGCGCGGCCTCGCTGTATCCTGACCGAACGCCAGCCATCTGCCATACTTCCGGCGGGATTTTCAGGCTGTCGCCAATGGTAAACCCCCTCCCCAGCAGGATATCTTCCATATCGAGCGAAGCGCGGGCAAAGCGCAACCGGGCCTGCTGCTCTCTGCGTTGGAGATTTTCGCGGCAAAGGGTAGCCAGCAGCTGACCCTCATTTACCGGGTCGCCATTTTTAACATGTAGGCTCAGCAATGTTTCAGAAAAAGGAAAAGAGATACGCGTTTTGCGCAGGGCATGCAGCTTGCCGTTGCTTACGAGCTCCAGCTTAAAAGTAGCCGTTTCCAGCACCATGGCATCCACCTCTGTAACAAATTCGGTATTCCCGGAGGTATCCTCCTCAGGGTTTACACGGCCGTCGGCCGGGCCGGAACAGCCGCAGAACAACAGAGCGAACCCTGCCATGAGCAAACCCCAAAGGGCAAAAGGAGAGGCAATGGACTTATACATACAGGTAAATATTGATACATATGTAATATAGCGCAAGATAAAGAAAATTATTATGCTGGAGCACTGTTTAAAGGATAATTTTTTAAAGTTTCTTAAGCTTTGCTTTTCCAGACAGTTCTCGTCAGACGACTTTGAGTCGTCAGACGAGTAGGTTCGCTGCTTTTACTCGTCGGACGACCGGGAGTCGTCGGACGAGGGGGGCGGGCGGTGCTCGTCAGACGACTTGAAGTCGTCAGACGAGTATAAAGAGGATGCAAGCCACGATTCAAACAACTCCCTTTCCTTAAGCAGTTCAAGGGGTAGGACACCCAGAACAAAACCCTTTGCATCGACAAAGAGCAGTTCGGCATCATACACAGGGTGATCGTAATCATAGAGTTTATGGGTAAGCCAGTTTACCCTTCCACCTTCCTCTATACCATTTTGCAATATAACGGGTTGAAGAAAATGCCGGTTGGAAGCATGAGAAGCAATCTGAAAATTGCTATTTCCGGCCGCAGCATTGATAATCCCTTCTATAACCGGCATATTGCAGGGTGAACAGGCGTGGGCTTTGAGGTAGAGTATGTTCTGCAGGCTGGCATTGTCGAAATCAAAGGAGGTATGATTACTCGTCAGACGACTGGGAGTCGTCAGACGAGTAGGAAGCGGCGCTTTGCCGATGTTTAGTTTCAGGGCTTCCTGCAGAATACCTGCCTGGTATTTGCTGATATTCAATTCCCGCTCAATGGCTTTTATCTGGGCTTCCGCTTGAAACAGTGCTTCATTGGCTTTCTTTACAGTAAAGCTGAGCCAGATGGAGAGGGCGATGAAGAGGATGGGGAGAACAAGACTTATATTAACTTTCATCGTGAATACTATTCTTTAAATCTATAAATTACCAGAAAAGGGTTGTCGGTCATAGGGTTATGGTTTTCGACGATTTTCCGGCAATCCTCATGAAATATCTCTGGTAAATACATCTTAAAATTTCTGCTCACGTAATACTCAAGCATCCCACGCTTTTCCATCATTCTTATTTCTTCAGGGCTGGTTTCTGGTTCATAATAAGCAATTGCCCTGTCAGATTGCATAAATTTAAAAGGGAGTAGAATACCTTCTTTAAAAGAATTGAAAATAACAGTGTGATTTTCTGTTTTATCAATTACAACGAAATGAAAATCATCATCAAACTCTATTGCTGCAATCCTGAATCGTTCATTTTCAAATGACTTCATAATCTGATGATTCAGTATTTTATTCTTTCCAACAACATTATAAGGAAGTGTGATATACTCCGGTATTTGTTGTTTAATCTTAATTTCCTCAAGCAACCTGTTAATTTGCTGATCGGTATTATTTTGTTCACCAAAGCACCAGGCAAAATAGGGTTCGGGAACCATAGCCGATATATCAACTATTTCACGACTTAAAGGAACTAAAAACAACACTTTATCCTCAAACATATAAACATGGTCAATGGGATCAAATGCATGGAGAGTTGATGGTAAATCGTGACTGAAATGAGAATAAATTATTTTTTCTTCCTTTAAAGAATAAAACTGCAAATTTTCATGCGTCATTGAAACAAGTAGCAATATAGAATCCTGAAAAGGATAAACCCTAATTAAACCCAGAACATTATCGGAATTGATATCATACGACCGGAGGAAATTACCTTTAAGGTCAAAAAAATGAACTCTTTGAACCACAGGATCCAATACCAACATTTTTTCATTTTTCACATCTATTGAGAAATCCTGCATGTAATGATATTCTCCTTTTCCTCTACCTTGTGCATCAATCTTATATGCAAATCGCCCATCTTCATAAAAGCAAAAAATCTGCTGCGAACGCACATCCATTATATAGTAGCGAGAATCGTAGTATTTAACTTTTCTTATTTCACTTATAAGAGTATTCTCTGATGTTTCCAACTCAATTACCTTAACATCCGAAAAAACATCAAAAACAGATACACTGTGCTTTTTGGTCAAGTCAATACTTGATGAATAGTCTGCGGAGTTACATGAGAGAAATACAGTTCCACTAAGCAAAAATACAAACAGGTGTTTTAGTTTTCTTATTGTTTCCATTATTTCAACATCCATTATGCATATATTTTTTAGACTGAATA
>SLPR01000206.1 GCA_007131895.1 Bacteroidales bacterium
ACATGCAGCCAGTCGGTAGCATCATATTCCCTGTTGCGAACCATGGTCCATCCCAGCAGGGTCTGGCGCATCACCTGATAGTAAGGCTCATAAAACAAATCTTCCGGATTTGTGGTAATTACAGGGCTGTGGGGGTCTTCCAGCAATTCTCTGTATACGTCCAGCCGGTTGGTCCCCGAATCAGATAGTAATAAAGATTTCGAAGGATAAGACTCTGTATATTTCCATTCGATAAGTACCAGCACCTTTTCCCCTTTTTTGTTCCGGGCCATCATAAAACCATCAATGGAAGTGGAATGAGAACCTCTATGGCAGCTTTTTTCTTTCCCCAATGGAGATGCACCGTTTTTCTCAAATTCGACAAATCCGGAATCCACGAAAACGGATTCCGATAAGGTATCACTAACATTTTGCAAAATACTGTCAGCACAGTCTTTCCTTTGTCGCAGCGCATAAAGATGGTTGAGACAGGCAATCTGTGAGGAAAGCAGGTGCCCTGTGGGTGCAGCCTGACCCGGCCACCAGGTAATTTTGTTTTCCCTGAAATATTCCAGTACATCTTCCCTGATGCCATCCCATAGATTTAGCATAGGATTGGACAAGACAAATTCCCTTGCATTTCCCCGGTACAACCCCTCGCCAGAGTCCCGGAAAATATTGTCACGGGATTGGATCACCTTCTCACGTTGTGTTTCTTTGTAGTTCATATTGTTTTCCTTTTAATTTAAAATTCTGCAGAATTATTAAAATGTTTCCCCTTTTATGTGCTCAGGAATTGTCGCATTCCTGGTCATTGCACTATATCAAACTCTTTAGCTCTTATGCAGTGTCTTCTCCGGAGAGCAGAGCTCTCAAAAGCTATTGCATACTTGCCCAACCTGATATGTTTGCTGTATCCTATAAAATCGGTAAAGAAAACAGCTTAGTATATTATACAGAATGCCTCCTTAACCTTTATGACTATTAATTTCGGCTTTTTTTTGCTTTTACTCTTTTGCTTTCATTCAACACATTTATTGTGCTTTGTCTTTCCTGCCCAAAAATAAACAATTAATAGTACTAACGTATTTGTTTTTATGATTTTCGGCATATATTATCTGTTTTAGCTGAACAATATACCCGGTTAGGGTAACGCATTATGCCCAATTTATCCATACAGGGAATATCCCCTGTAAAACAAAAGTATCCTCATGCATAGTCAAAAGGTGTCGCTATGCGAAAAATATTGGAATAAAGGCAGTTTCAATTTTGTCTTTCCCCAAAACTGAGGGTTTTATGTATGCTACCCCACAGGCAGCACCCGGAGCATAATTACGGTGAGCGGTGTGTCTTTTGGGCAAATTGCTTTGCCAACAAACAGGTATATTGAAAAAGAGGGCTTTGGGTCTCTTGCTGGTTTGCCTTTGGGATTCTGACGCTACTGAGGGGGCATAGGCGACTGTGTGGGATGGCATAAAATTCAGAATAGAGAACGGTGAGGATTTATAACTTGCGCCATTAACGATGGTATGGATGGCCAGGCCGGCAGGAGTGGCATAACTTGCTCCGGTATGCCTGTTATATGTTGGTGCCGTTTAGGAGGGTGGTGCGAAACCATGTCAGACCATTACATCCAAATCCATTTTAAAACCAAACGTTCAATTTTCCCTGGCGTTTAGCGAACCGCCGTATACGTGGCCCCTGCCTACGGTGGTGTGAGAGGCCCTCCCCGTCAGTTTATTCTGGCGGGGCGGTCTACTCGATTAGCACACGTATTTCTTTCACTTTTCATATCGGTAGTGTCCAATTATTCTGTAATTAAACAAGCAGTCTTCAAAAACTTGTCCTGCTCCTATGTTGTGAATTATTAAATATCTCTGTCCGTCTTGGGATTTTTTTCTAGATACAATACCAATGTGATTTATTCCACCTCCTAAATTCCAACATACAATATCTCCTGGTTGATAGTCTTTTGGGTCTTGTGAAATTTTCTTTACTGTTCCGTGTCGTGTAAAAAATGTCATAAGATTTGGAACTCGTCTATGGTCAATATTTCTATCTGGCTGTTTTAGCCCCCAATTTTTAGGATACTTCTCAAAATTTGATTTCATGTCTAAATGCACTTCCTTTTGTAAGTCGATTCCGAGCTTTCTGTATGCTCGAATAACCACGTCTGTACATACTCCTTTGTCCGCTGGAACGTCTCCGTTTGGATAATCAAGTTTAAAGTATGTAGGGTCGTATTGCACTTTTTGTTTTGTCAAAACCAATGCAGAGTCTGCAAGTCTGTCATAAAAAGTTGACTGTGCTGATACTGTATTTAGTGTCAGAACCAACAAACAAAATCGAAGTAGTGTCTTTTTCATAATATGTGTGCTAACGTTTAAATTCCCACATTGTGGTACTCCTTTTTTATTAGGTATTGCAGAAAGTGTTTTAATTTACACATTGTGCAAATTTCTATTACATTACATCTGCCAGGCCGACTTCCAGTCGAATAGAGGTAATTGCATCATGGTTATCCTAAGCCCTTTTGTATTTAGCATTCCCATTAATCTTTGTCAAAAATAAACATTTATTAACACGAATACGGTTTCTATCCAAAACAGGAAAATGTTTCTTTCTTGCATTGTTTTCTGGGTTCTATTATCATTTCATTCGAAAATTCAGATTTAAATACTTGTAACATCCATAATCGCAAAGCATTAAGAGCATAGGGGTTCTAAACTCCCATTGCCTGCCTTAACAGCCGTTTGTGTGGCCATTAGACAGCTTATATGCTCTTTTTTCTGCGAAACTGGGAGTGCCGCTTTCTTTAAGGTATCTTTTTGGAGACGCGCCGGGCAGGCGCGTCTGTACAACTACTGGTGGGCTGATACGGTGAGCATTATATATCTCTTTGAATTACAATCTTGTTTGTTGTAAATTCGAAATAATCATTATCAATACCCTCTTGATAGTATTGAACCAAAAATTCAAAATCAGTTTCCAAATCAGGTTGTTCTCTTAAAATTAAAGCCAATTCATTTGGTATGGAAGGATTTGTGCCCAGATAATCTTTTAAACTAAATTTCTTGTCATATATATTATTTGAGAGATCGCGCACAACAACATCAAACAAGGCAGCCAAATCAGAACCTGAAGGATAATTTTCATTAAAATCCTTCGTAGATTTAATGACGATACTATCAATCTTTTCATCCGTTTCAGGTATCAAAGGAGAGCACGCATATGCTGTCGTAATCAATTTATATTTCCGGTTATTGAAGTTTTGAGCAAAATAGGTTTCTTGTATGGGTACGATTAAGATGGAATATTCATTAAAGACTACCGAATCATTTTCAATAGCACTTAAATTTAATATTGGATCATAGTCTTCAAAATCAGAAAAAGTAGCTTTATAATTGTACCAATCCAATCCTGTAATTTTGAACTTATTGGGAAACGGACCACAATCGCTTTCACAAGATGCTAATCCGATAATAAACAGGAACAAACTTCCTGTTAAAATTAATTTTACTTTCTGGTTCATCTGGCTGTAAACTTTAATAGTTGGGTAAACTTCTTGTTGGCAATTGTTTTGTTTATGGATTGACTTTTTCTGTTAAAATTTATCTTTCGTTTTCTTCTTATAGTCATTTATTTACAAGGGCATTTAAAAAAATCAGATGTTTCGCGGCAAACAATTAATTATCCCTAACGCAACGGACAGAGTGCCCTGGTCTCTTGTAATGGTTGTTGCGGAGCACACCCATGATGTGCTTGTCTATGCTCCTGAACAAAGCGTTCGTTTCATCGAACTCTGAACTACTCCACCATATGCTGATGTCACCAAGCGCGCCGAAAGTACCATAGAAGGTACGTCCGCCTCCAGGAAGGGCAGAGAAACCAAAAGCATCTGAGCCATTGCCACTAGATTTCCACCCGCTGGAGGTCTTCAGCTTAATGCCACCATAGGTGCTGCGCCAGCCCTTAGCGTGAGGATCGTTAATATTGGGGTCTATGTAACTCTCCATGGCATACCACTCGGCATCGGTTGGAACATGCCAGCCCGTGGGGCAAAGGCTCCCCGTTTCAACAGCGTACCAGTTGTACAATGCACCGTATGTATGCATAACCTCAGCATCAGAGTTTAAGTTATCAATTTGTGAATGCGGGTAAATAGAGTATGCTCCATTGCTTAGGGATGCCCATTCTTCATTCGTATGTCCAGTTGGGATATTGGATCCATCGTTGTACTTAGTCGTACGCAAATTTTCGGCAAACCATATTTGATTTCCGATGAGAATGGTTGCATATGAGTTGCCATCAGCATCTGTTACTTCCTCAAGTGTTGTAAATGACAACGTGCTGCCATAGCCCGTTCCAGCACTATTAGTAGCGTAAGCTCTAACAAAGTAGGTTGTATTTGGTTTTAAGCCAGAGATGATGCTTGAAAAGCTTCCCACGGTAGTTCCATCTTTTGTTCTGCTGTCATTAATGGTAGGGTTTTGGTTTGTACTCCAGCAAACTCCAATTGCTGTAATTGGTGTTTCTTCGATATCGGTTATGTTACCTCCAGAAAAGGCAGTTGTTTGGGTAATTTTTTTAATTTCAGTGGTTGATAGAACAGGAACTTTATTATCATCTTCTTTATTACAGCTGTAAAAAGAAATAGTAGCTGCCCCAATAAGAGCAAATGCAAAATACCAATACATTTTCATAATGTTTTTTCAAGCTATTAATTATTCAATTAAAGGGTAAGACTTTTTTACTTCGTCATACACTCTTGTTGCCAACTTTCCTGGTATAGGTGTTATGTTTGAAAAAAGAAAAAGCATAAGCTAAAATTCTTAATTTAGTTAGCGACAAAACCAATATAAACTAAAAAC
>SLPR01000105.1 GCA_007131895.1 Bacteroidales bacterium
AAATACCGCGACCTGATAACCAATACGCTGGAGTTTGAACCCGAAATCCTCAAACGCTACGTAAACTTCATGAGCAACCCTGATGAGGAAACGGCCATTCGTCAGTTTGGTATCGACGATAAATATTTTGGCGTGTGCGTGCTTATGAATACCCTCCCCGGACTGCCCATGTTTGCTCATGGACAGATTGAGGGGTATACTGAAAAATATGGAATGGAATACCAGCGCGCTTACTACAACGAAGAACCACAGCAATGGCTGGTAGAAAAACATGAAAAACAAATCTTCCCGCTTACGCGCAAAAGGTACCTTTTCTGCGAGGTAGACAATTTTAATATCTTTGACTACATTGATGGATATGGCAATATCAACGAAAATGTTTTTGCCTTCACCAACCGTTTCCGCGACGAAAAAGCGCTGGTGCTGTATAACAATAAATATGAACAGACCGGTGGTCGCATTCACTTTTCCGCCCCCAAACTTACCCGTGCGGGATCCGGCAAGGAACCTTTAAGTATAAGCCTGGGTCAGGCCCTTGATTTGAAAGACGATGACCGGGTTTTTTATGTTTTTCGTGAGCATTTTTCCGGCCTTGAATTTATCAAAAAAGGCAGAGATATCTGCCATGACGGGTTGCAATGGAATCTTAATGGGTTTGAATATAAGCTTTTCTGGGAGTTTCGTGAAGTTTATGATGAGCATGGCGAGTATGAAAATCTCTTCTGGAAAATCGGAGGTGGGGTGCCCTCGCTGGAAAAGGCATTGGATGAAATGCGCCTCCAACCCCTGCACCAGAGTTTCGAAGCCATCTTTGCTGAAGATATTATCAATTTTCTTGTAAACAGAGCCACTGACAAAAGCAGGACTACTTCAGAAAAACTGGGAGACAAATTGCTCAAAGGTCGGTTTGAAGATTTTCTTGTCAAAACAGCCCGGCACTTTAATCTTGAAGACTTCGCAATTGAAGAGAGAGCAGAGGCTTTTGCCATAAGGGTGAAAAGCATTGAAAATGCTTTTAATTATCTTGCTGAGGAAAATAAAGAAGAAAGAGACTTTCTGCTTCGATACGGATTTGCCTCGCTGGACGAACTGCTGACCATTGGAAGCAAGGCAGTATACCGTGAAAACATGATTGTTTTGCTGAGTGTTTTTGCCCTTCGTTCATTGTATGAAAATATGACTGACCAGGAACGAAGTGAACTGGACAGCAGGTTGCTGTTGCAATGGCCCTTGCGCAATGTTTTGCAACGTACAGGCAGAGGCAGGGATTCTGTTACTCGGGATATAAGTCTTATTACGATTCTTATCCAGGAACATAACGATCTGTTTGATTTTTCAGCTTTGAGATCAGGAGAAACGTCTGCTGAAGAATGGGCATCACGCAGAAAAATGGTAATGACCGAGAAAGCCCGGGATGCTGCTGCCATGCTTACATTTGATGTTGTGAAGTCCTTTATTGGAGTGAACGAACATCAGGGTGTAGTGTACTTTAGCAAAGAAAGCTATGAGGAACTTATTGACTGGTTGTTTACGGTTGCCATTCTGGACTACTTCACCCTACAGGATGAAAGAATCACTCTCACAGAAAAGAAATCGCTGAAGGCTTTAATGCGTGAAAATGTAAGCTTCCTGTTTCGTGCACGTGAAATGTCTGAGAAATCAGGGTATGAACTTCAAAAACTTGAGCTTTTATTGGAAGGAAAATAGTTTCAGTCAGAGAGTCATTTTGTTACTCGATAGTGTCCGGTAAAATAATTATTTTTAGATTTAGTGATGATAAACCTCCCGCTACGTATGAGGAGACAGGCATTTAAGTTCAACAGGGTATGCATATTGTTTGTATTGCTGCTGACAATGTTTGCTGTGCATGCCGGTGCCAATATAAAGAGCACCGGGCTACCTTATATTGTAAACTACCAGCGGGGGAATTACAATGCCAGTACACAGAACTGGTCCATTACCCAAAGCGAAAAGGGCTTTATGTATTTTGGCAACAACGATGGCGTGCTCGAATACAATGGCTCGCGGTGGACAACCTATCCTGTTCCCAATGCCTCCATTGTGCGTTCGGTTTTTGCTTCCGGTGACACCATATTTGCCGGGGCTTTCGAAGAAATGGGATACCTGGCCCCCGACACTGCAGGCAACCTTGTATGGCACTCCCTGTTGCATCTTATCCCTGAACCCTTTATTGGGTTTGATGAAATTTGGAGAATTTATCGCGATGAGCGGCAGCGAATTATTTTTCAATCCTTTTCAGGTATTTTTATTTTTGAAAATGAGCGGATTAAGGTTGTTGAGCCCTCTGACGACTTTAGCTTTATGCACAAAGTTAACGGCCTTTTTTACATTGTAGATACTTCCGTGGGACTTATGGTTTTCAAGGATGATTCCCTTTCCCTGATAAGCAATGATCCTTTGTTTTTCAGGAATGAGATCACATTTATGCTGCCCCACGATAATGGAGATATAGTCATAGGAACCTCTAATGAGGGTTTGTTTTTGCTCTCCGGAAATGAGTTAACTTCATGGCAAACACCTGTCAACTATTATCTGCAGCAGTACAACCTGTTTTCGGGAATTAAGCTTGCCGGAGGCAATTATGCCTTTGGCTCCATTGGGAATGGGTTGTTTATTACCAATTCCAACGGTGAAATATTGCAACACCTGAATCGTACCAAAGGGTTGCAGAACAATACCGTACTGGCATTATACCAGGACAGGCGTAAAAATTTATGGCTGGGAATGGACAACGGGATAGATTATGTTGAAATTAACTCTCCTCTTTCCATGCTTAACCATATATATAACGTTGAAAGCTCTTATGCCAGCATCGTTTTCAATGATATTTTGTATGTAGGAACCAACCAGGGTTTGTTTGCTGCTCCTCTGGAGAACATAAGCCATTTTGATGCGAGCATCAACAATTTGCAGCTTCTAAGGGGCACAGAGGGACAGGTATGGAGTCTTGAAGTGATTGACAACAGATTGTTTTGCGGCAATAATTACGGAGCTTTCGTGATAGAAGGTTATAATGCGATACAAATTTCTGATATCAGGGGGTTCTGGTCTTTTTATCCATCACCGCTCTCTCCCGACATTATTTTTGCCGGCACCTATTCAGGTTTGGTGAGACTGGAAAAAAGGGATGACACGTGGTTTTTCCTTGATGAAGTGAAGGGTTTCAGAGAGTCGAGCCGTGATGTTTTTATAGACCACAAAAACCAGATATGGGTTTCCCATGGGTACCGGGGGTTGTTTCAGCTGGTTCTCAACGAAAATCTGTCGGAGGTAAGAAGCGTGAGGCTTTTTCGGGGGGAGGCAGGACTACCCCACGAACTTCCTTACAACATACAGAGAATAAACGGGAAAATGCATGTCACAACCCACGATGGCATCAGGTATTACGACCATGCGCAAAACCGGTTTGTTCGTGATGAACTGCTGGATAAACTTTTTGGCGATAAAGTATTTCTGGATAAAATACATAAGGATGCCGCAGGCAACCTGTGGTATTTTACAGATGAGTACATGGGTTTGATGCGAAAGATTGAAGATGGCACTTATCGCGACATTGTTGCTCCTTTTTCAAGAGTTAACGAATCCCTCATGCCAGCCTTTCAGAATATTTTTGTGTACGATAATTACAATGTTTTTGTGGGTTCACAATCCGGGTTGGTTCATTATAACCCCTCCATTATTATTGATTACAGCATTGTTGAAAATGTTTATTTTAAAGAGATATCTTTTTATGGAAACCAGCAAACCCATACATTCGTAACCTGGAATCCGGAGGTGAATCGCAATCATCAGTTATTGCCACAACTGCCCTTCTCACAAAACTCTGTTTCCTTTCGTTTTACCACGCCGGTATACGAAAAGCCGGATGCGGTAAGATATTCTTTTCGCTTAAAAGGATTTGACCAGGATTGGTCAGAGTGGGATTTGCTCAATATTAAAGAATATACCAATCTCAGAGAAGGCAACTATACTTTTGAAGTAAAAGCCCTTAATGCTTTTGGTATGGAAAGCAGGGTCACCGAATTTTCCTTTACCATTGCCCCTCCATTTTTCAGGTCTGCAACAGCCTATTTAATTTACACTCTTTTGCTTTTTATGATAATTGCCGGAAACATCTATTTTATCAGAAAAAGGATGCTGAAAATCAGACAACGGGAAAAGATAAGGCATGAGAAAAGGCTGGCCCAGCGAGAGAAAATGTTTGAAGAACAAACAGCGCTGAGTGAAAAGGAAATTGTGCAATTGCGCAACGAGAGTCTTCAAAGCGCCATGAAGCATAAAAATCAGGAACTTGCCAATGCTACCCTGCACCTGATACAAAAAAACAAAACGCTTACGTATCTTAAAAACGATCTCACCAAACTTCAGAAAAACCTGCCTTCTGAAAATGCTGAAAAGCATAGTGTCAGCAATTTATTGAAAAAGGTGAACCGGGATCTGCGCAATGAGAAAAACTGGGAGCTTTTCAACAGCTACTTTGATGAAGTCCACCAGGATTTTATTTCGCGCCTCAGAGAAGAGCACAGCGAATTATCCCCAAAGGAGCTGCGCCTGTGTGCTTATTTGAGGATGAACCTGTCTTCAAAGGAAATTGCCCCCCTGATGAACATCAGCGTTAGAGGGGTTGAGATCAGCCGCTACCGTTTAAGGAAGAAACTTAACCTTGAGCACAACACCAATCTTACCGATTACCTGTTGTCTTATTAGATCCTCTTTCAAAAAAAACATACGAATCCACCTCAACCTGAAAGATCCTTCAGGTTTTTCTTTGTGACGTAAAATTCTCTTCTGACAGAAGGTTTTTGTGGCTCTGTTATGGTTTATTAT
>SLPR01000056.1 GCA_007131895.1 Bacteroidales bacterium
CTCAATAAATTCCCCGGAATAATTAACCGCTTATACGTAGCCGGTGACTACATATTCAAAAGAGTTTTTCCTAAATTACCCCTTACCAAACAGGTTTATTTTGCACTTACCGGTGGGAGAAATCGTATCATAAGCAGGGCGGAAACCCTTGGAAGGCTTTATTCATGTGGGTTTGAAGTAATTCATGAAGAAACACACGGTTATCTTTTCTATTTTGTTGCCCGGAAAGTGAAACCGCCGGCATATGATTTATCACCCTCCTATGGGCCTGTTTTTGCCATGGAACGATCGGGTAAACATGGTAAGAAAATAAAAGTATATAAATTTCGTACCATGTACCCTTATTCGGAATACCTCCAAAAATATGTGTACGAAAAGCATAAGCTGGATAATGGGGGTAAATTCAATAATGATTTCAGAATAACAGCATTTGGAAAAATTATGCGCAAATTCTGGATAGATGAATTACCCATGCTTTTTAATTTGCTGAAACTCGAACTCAAGCTGGTGGGAGTCAGGCCTCTCAGCAGACAGTATCAAAGTCTTTATCCTTCTGATTTGCTCGAATTGAGACACAAATACAAACCAGGCCTTGTTCCCCCATATTATGCCGATATGCCCTCAAATTTTGAAGAAATCATATCGTCTGAAAAAATTTATCTGGAGAGCTATCAGAAAAATCCATGGATTACCGATTTCCGATATTTCCGGAAAGCTTTTGTTAACATTGTATTTCGCAATGCCCGCAGTAAATAGAGCCTGATGAAAAACGCATGGCCATAAGATAAATGGTTAATTACAGTTTTCAAAGACCACAAGTACACGGTTGTAAAATCATTTCTCAGGATTGTTTTGCACTATTTATCGGTAGGTTTTTAGCAGGCCAATACCCTCCATCACGCATACGTATTTATCAGGGAAAAAACAACAGTTTTATCCCAGCAGCAATTATCACTGCAATGAGCACATACCTTACAAAGGCACTTCCCCAACTCACCGCATATTTGCTGGCAAAATAAGCTCCTATACTGTTTCCCAGTGCCAGTATCAGTCCGGCACGAATGTCAATTTGCCCATGAATCACAAAAACAGCAAGGGCAAAGGGAGTGAAAATTAAATTGATAAAAACTTTAAGGGCATTGGCTCTAACCAGGTCATAGCCCGCATTGAGCACCAGGGCACTGAGTAAAAAGATTCCTACACCTGCCTGGATAAACCCTCCGTAGGCTCCTATAAAAAAGAAGATAATAAACTGTAAAACAGGATAACTTTTGATTTCGTCATGGGAAGCCCCCTTTAACCATCTGGAAGGTTTCATCCATAAGGGAACAAGCATAATTAATAAAACAATGGCTACAGTAATTTCCACTGCCCGTTCATGCAATTCGAGCACAATCATTGCACCGGATATTGAACCCAATATGCTGGGTATGGCCACCTTGAATCCCATTTTAACATCCAGAACATTCTGGCGTTTAAAATTAATTGTGCTGACTATGTTCTGAAAAAAGATCCCAATCCGGTTGGTTCCGTTGGCAACATTGGCAGGAAGTCCAATAAATATTAAAATCGGAAGGCTGATAAGCGACCCGCTGCCTGCCAGGGTATTGATAATTCCGCAAACAATACCGGCAATAAAAACCAGGATAATATGTTCCCAGGACATAATTTTGATTTTTGAGTAGCAAAAATAAAGGAAATATGTTTATAATGCTAAACAGGTTTCTCCGTAATATTTTCAGAAGGAGCTGAAATAATTTGTCCCGGTTTTTTGCTTTTGGAATACACCCGTTTTAGCCAGTGAGGCAATACAATAACACCAATAAACAGATAAGGATAATAACTGATAATTCTCCACATCAAACTCAGGGCGGGTGTTAATCCCTGGGGGATAAATTCGCCAAGAAATCCGGAAAACACGAACTCCGCTACTCCGCTTCCTCCGGGAGTAGGACTAATGAGCAGAATGACCCACATAACCAGCTGACGGGCGAATATAAGGAATTGATCTCCTCCTGATACAAAGGCAAGAATTAAAAAGTTTACCACCAGGAAACGACCTGTCCATGAAAAAAAAGTTCCTGCAAAAGCTTTGACCCAGAAAATTACCGGCTTGCCTTTCATCTCACGAGAAGTAATAATGATTTCATTCCCTGTTTCTGCTGCTTTATTTCTCCATTTTCTAAGAAAAGGAAGTTTAAATAAGGTAAGCAGAATCATTTTAAATCCGCGGGGATTGAGAAATACACCATAAATGATGATGGTAGTTAATATCAGGATGAAAAGATATCCCATAATAAAGATCCCCTGTGTTCCGAATCTGGTGTTGAAAAATATATATTCACCTTCTGTGGTAAACAAATGCTGTGTTCCCACTATGATGATAAATATCGGCACCATCAATATATAAAAGAGTTCATCCAGAAATGCAGTAATGAGAACAATGGCCGTTGTGCGGCCCATGCTTACACCCTCTTTATTGACGATATAAAGAGCAATGGCTGAGCCACCAATTATAGAAGGAGTAATAGCGCTGGCAAATTCCCATAGCATGATTACATCAAAACTTCTCCTCCAGCTTATCTGCCCATCGGTCAAAACCCTGATGCGATACATGTAGCCCACATCGCGTACTACCATCATCAGTAAAGCCATAAAAATAAAAAAGTAAGATTGCCATACCCAGTTGATCCCGATAAAAGCCTCTCTGTCAAAACTTCTTACAAACATAAATGTAGCTACACCCAAACCAAGCAGGATGGGAATAATGATTCTGCGAAACCTGAAATATGACAGTACTTTTTTCTGCTGATTGTCCATACACCTTTACTAATCTTTTCTCTAGAACATACAACCCTGGAATAAGTTGCTTTAAGGCGCAAAATTAAAACAATCAAACCATTAACTATCCCATACTTCATTAAATAAACCCAAAAAGACTGCCCGAAAGAAAAACCCATAAACAAGACAAATCATAATGCCCATATAATAGCCTTTGTACTTCAGGAATTTTATTCTTGCCACGCCCATATCCCGGAAAAGCATTCTCTTGTTAAAAAAGCAGTCCAAAACCAGGGGCTTGAGTTGGGAATAACCAGGTGGAAAACGATTATAATTAAGCCATTTTGGCGCTTATTTGCCTTCTCATTACCACATTGGCGCCATAATGTCATTTGATTGAGTTGAAAAAGAGAATAAATCAGGGTGGAATACAATTTGAATACCGGGGGAGCAAATGAGAAAAACAAGTAAATTCAATTAACAACAAAAACAGGAGACCATTATTATGACAATTATCAGATGGAAAATGCGTCCTGGTATGGAAAGATTTTCAGGCCGCGATTATGAAACTACCACAGAAACCAGTCTTCCCGCAAATTGCGGATGCTTGCCCGAAACCAATATCAGGAAACACAAAGACCACTACCTGATTGATATAGCAGCACCTGGCAGAAAAAAGGAAGATTTTAACATCAGCCTTGAGGATAATATCCTTACCCTATCTTACGAGAAGCAGGAAAAAGAAAATGGAGAGAACGAAACCACACACTTTCTGAGGAGAGAGTTTAAACATGAAAGTTTCTCGAGACACTTTACACTGCCCGAAACTACCGATAAGGAAAAAATCTCAGCCCGGTATGAAAATGGGATTCTTACCGTTAACATCCCCTTTGAAGACCCGGAAAAAGATAAACTGACAAAAAGAATCCATGTGAATTAAAAACAGATGGAAAACACAAAAAAGCTCCCTCGGGAGCTTTTTTTATGGGGGTGAAAATCAATTGGTGAATTACGCAGTAAATAATTCAGGGTAAGTTCGTATTTTTGCGCAACATAAGAATAATCACCCTCAAAACACAAAAAAGTATGTTGAAAAAGCTTAGCGATTTGCATGAAATGGCGCGCAAACACAAGAAGAAAAAGCTGGTGCTTGCGGCTGCTCATGATCAAAATGCCCTGGGAGCAGTTGTCAATGCTTCTGAAAATAATATTGTAGACGTTGTTCTGGTAGGAGATGTAACCCAAATCAATGAAATTTGCGAAAAACATGGTTACAACATTTCTGGTTTTGAATTGATCGATGAGCCGGATAACGACAAAGCAGCAGCCCTATCCGTAAAAATGGTTTCTGAGAAAAAAGCAGATATTTTGATGAAAGGGCATTTGAGTACCTCCAGTCTGCTGAAAGCGGTGCTGAATAAAGAATGGGGATTACGCAGTGGTGAACTGCTCTCGCACCTGGCCTTGTTTGAAGTAGAATCATACCATAAAATTCTGGGGCTTACCGATGCAGCGATGAATATTGCTCCTGATTTCAAAGGGAAGGTTTCTATCATTAAAAATGCCGTAAGCTATATGCGTAAACTTGGGCTGGAGAAGCCTAAAGTGGCTGTTTTGAGTGCAGTAGAAACAATTAATCCTGATATGAAATCCTCCATGGAAGCAGCAGCATTGTCCAGGATGGCCGACAGGGGTCAGCTTTCTCACTGTATTATTGATGGTCCTTTGGCTTTTGACAATGCTGTAAGCGAAAAAAGCGCAAAACTCAAAAATATTCAGAGTTCCGTTGCTGGCGATGCAGATTTGTTAGTTTGCGATGATTTGGATGCTTCCAATGCTTTGTACAAATCTTTTATCTATTTTGCCAAAGCAAAATGCGCTGCCCTGATTGTTGGAGCTTCTGCACCTATCGTTCTTACAAGTCGTGCCGATAGTGATGAAACCAAGCTCAACAGTATCGCTCTGGCTGCTGCCATCAATTAAAAACCATTAATTCCAATAAAATTAAATCTACCGACAATATGGAATCAGAATTATTGCTGGCGATCAATCCGGGTTCAACATCCA
>SLPR01000441.1 GCA_007131895.1 Bacteroidales bacterium
CCCGGATTTATAAGACCGATCGGCTGGGCATGCCTTTGATAGAAACAGTAACCTATCCTGACATGGTCAATCCGCAGGAGGTAGCACAGGCATGTCAGTTTATACGGTTTCTTAACCGAAGCACGGGAAAGGTATTTACAGGAATGGGCGCCGCACGGCAGGATGTGAATGTGAGCTGTCGCGGCGGTACCAGGGTGGAAATCAAAGGAGTGTCGAAAATCCGCTATATTCCGGCCCTCACCCACAATGAAAGTTTTCGCCAGTGGGCCCTGCTCAACATTCGCGACCTGCTGTTGAAGCGCATCAAAAAAACAGACCAGTGGCAGATTGTGAGCAAACAGCTGGATCCCGATTACCTGGAGCTTAAACCTCGCTTTGCAAGGCAAATCAGGGAGAATGGCTGGCATGTGTATGGCATCGGACTGCCGAAGTTTCAGGGAATGCTATCTCACTTTACCCAGCCGGGGCAAGTGTTTGCCAATGAAATCAGCGATCGGCTGAAGGTAATCGCCTGTATCGAAAAGCCCAACATGGACCACAACGAATCCCTGAAGCCAATGCTTGATGAGGCACAGTGGGCCGCGATCCGCAAGCAGCTTGCTGCCAGAAACGAAGACGCCCTGCTGGTTTTCTGGGGTCCGGAAGAAGATATGGCTACCGCGCTCGAAACCATCGAAGAGCGATGCCGGATGGCAATGAAGGGGGTGCCCAATGAAACAAGGAAAGCCCTGCCCGATGGCACAACCCTTTTTGAACGTGTGCTGCCCGGTGCCGATCGGATGTATCCCGACACCGATTCCGCGCCCATCCCCCTGGAGGATGATTACATTGAGTCTCTCAGAAAAAATATTCCTCATGAGGCTATCGATGCCTGGAAACAAATGCAAAAATGGAAGATTCCCGAGGACACCTATGAGTATATTCTGAAGAAAAATCTCTTTACATTGCTCGAAACAATCGTGGTTGATCTGAACGAAAACCCAGTATTTGCAGGTACTCTTCTTGGGCATAAACTAAAGTACGTCGAGGGGCAGTATACGCCATCAGCCGAATTCAGGTTTGAACAGATTGCCGACCTGATAAGAACGATAAGAGCAAAAAAACTGGATATGGCCATTATCGACAGATTGCTGCCTTTGGTCTACCAGCATCCCAAAATGGATTTTGAATCTTTGCTCATCAGTATGCGCTACAAACCCACCAGCAGAGAGGAGATACTGGAAGATATACCTTTTTTGATGAAAAAATTCACTGCTTTTAAACCCAATACGGGTGAAGAAGCCCTTGCAAGATGGCTTATGGGGCAGCTGCGTGTAAAGGCGCCCGGCAATATAAATCTGGCCGGGCTGAGGCAGGCCATCGGAGAAAAAATCAAACAGGAATCCACCGGTAAAAAAGCAAAATAATGGCCGAAGACTATTTTCAGGGATATAAAAACAAGGCACTCGAAGTGCTGAAAAAATACAATGTACGTGTATGGGGAAAATGCCTGGTGGAGACATCCAGAGGGAAGTTTACCGGCACGGTGTTGCCCAGGGCTGAAAATGATGATGACAAACACATCGTGCTCAAAATTGATACCGGTTATAATGTTGGCATTGCTGTAGATACCATTCTGCAGATGAAAGAAACCGGCTATAAAAAGGCCAGCTATAAAATTCCTGAAAAGGAGTTTCCCTATACTGAAGGTTTGCCCAGGGTAAAGTTGATAGGAACCGGGGGAACTATTGCATCAAGGCTGGATTACCGAACGGGGGCTGTGATTCCGGCTTTCAGCCCGGGAGAATTGTATGGTGCAGTGCCCGAGCTTGCCGAAATTTGTAACCTGACCACCGAAAAGGTCTTTGCTGTCTTCAGCGAAAATATGGGTCCGGAACAATACAAAAAACTCGCCATTGCTATCGGCAAGGAGATAGAAAGCGG
Source organism: Bacteroidales bacterium (assembly GCA_007131895.1). Classification (GTDB taxonomy): domain Bacteria; phylum Bacteroidota; class Bacteroidia; order Bacteroidales; family UBA7960; genus SKVR01. Next base: position 1,924 of record SLPR01000441.1, read on the forward strand.
AGTGCAGGGAATTGTTATTGGTCATGGTACCGATACCCTTCATCATACTGCTGCTGCTCTTACATTTATGATACAGAACCCGCCTGTTCCCATCGTGCTGGTAGGCTCTCAACGCTCCAGCGACAGGCCTTCATCGGATGCCGCCATGAATCTTATGCACGCATGTTATACTGCGGGCAACAGCGACATTGCAGAGGTGATGGTGTGTATGTTCGGGCCTACTTCTGATGAATATGGATTGTTGCACAGGGGCACGCGTGTGCGCAAAATGCACTCATCCTACCGAAGTACCTTTCGCACCATTGGCGATACCCCTCTTGCCCGCGTTACACGCAACGGAGTGACTCCCATCAAAAAGGAATACAATCACCGCAGGGTGGACAACAAGGTTACGATTCTACCTTATTTTGAAGAAAAAGTATCCATCGTGTATTATTACCCCAACATGCAGCCCGACATTATTGATTCGCTGGTGGACAATGGGTATAAGGGTATCGTTATAGCAGGTACCGGCCTGGGGCATGTAAATATTCCGCTCTATCCGTCGCTCAGACGCGCCTGTGAAAAAGGGGTGGCTGTGTATATGACGGTGCAGACTTTATGGGGTTACGTGCACATGTTTGTTTACGAAACCGGGCGTGAGCTCATGGCCCTGGGGGTGGTGCCGGCAGAAAACATGCTCCCCGAAGTTGCCTACATAAAGCTGGGCTGGGTGCTGGGACAAACCAACGATCCTGAAGAGGTAAAACGACTGATGCTGACCCCCATCAATGATGATATTACCAGCCGTGAGCCTTATAACGGGTACCTGATTTACCAGGGGGGATTGCCCGAAGTGGAAGAGTTTATCAAGAAATTCAGGAAATAAGCTCTTTGGTTACTTTTGATGAATTGTTTGTCAAAAGTTATCAAAGATAATCATCCCTAATACCCTTTTTCTTTGTTTGCAACGTTAAGCAAAGGCTTGTCGCTGACAGCCCTGCGGTAATTTTCAATGATTTGCGGGGCTACAGATGCCGCCGTTGTAAGGCTTGCTATGTGGGGTGTAATGTGAATTTGGGGATGTTTCCAGAAAGGGTGATCAGAGGGAAGAGGCTCATGTTCAAAAACATCGAGGCTTGCCCCTGCAAGATGTCCGCTGTTGAGGGTTTCCATCAGGTCATTGTCAACCATATGACCGCCACGTCCCAGGTTGATAACATAAGCACCGTAGGGAAGCTTTTTCAGGGTTTCTTTGTTCAGGATGCCCTGGGTATCAGGAGTTAATGGAAGCAGGCAGATGAGAATGTTGGTTTTCTGCAGAAAATCATCCAGCTGGTCACTCCCATAGTAGCGTGGGTAGTTGCCGGGATTTCCCGGATTCTTTCCCCATCCTGCCACGGAAAAGCCGCATGATCGGAGAAATTCTGCCACATGGTTTCCTATCATCCCGGTGCCCATAATGCCAACATTTACTTCCGAAATGCGGAGATACATACTTTTCTTCCACTTGCTATCCTGCTGGAGTAGCTTGTAGTGGGTAATGCCCCGCATATGGTTCATGATCAATGCCAGTGCAAACTCCGCCAAATCCTGCGATAACAACGGATCCACAATTCTTACAACCTTCACCTGCTCCGGAATATCGGGGTCGGTCATGATATGGTCGACTCCTGCCCCCATGGAAGATACGCATTTCAGATTGGGGTAATCTTTAAATATGCCCCTGGGATGGTTCCAGGCCAGGGCAAACAATACCTTGCTTTTGTCCTCTACCTCATCATAAGCCATTACTTCAATATCCGGCGCTTCCTTTTTAAGGGCTTCAATCCATGGCTTTACTTTGTGTACTTTGCTGAAAATTACTAGTGACATAGTTGGGTTGAGTTTTGGGTTGGTTTAAATGCTGACCTTGCCTGAGTTGGGTTGAACCACCTTTCCCGAAATTGGGAACTACGTGTCTTTCTTTGCGTGGCATAATTTGAAATTTCATTTAATGGTCATAGAATTTATCATCATTCCAATTTTTCGGATTATTGATAATGTATTTGGAAATTCGATGATAGGATTGTTCATCACGAATAATGTGTTCCCAATAATTGCGTTGCCACAATTTGCCATTAAATGGTGCCCAATTCAATTGTTTCACCCCACGGATGTATTCTACCGTCGCAATGGATTGAAATGCCCCAACCATATCACCAACGGTTTTCGGTTTGATAGGGGCAATCCCTTGTGGTTGCCCCTTATCGGTTTGCGCCGTTTCGTCATTTCGGACGACCACAAGGGTCGCCCCTACGATTTCCATGATGGCGTGGAAATGGTTGGGCATTACCACATATGCGTGTAAATGTATATTGGGGAAACGTTGTGGAATTTTCAACCATTCATTTTCAACCATTCGCCCCGCATCGTTCAATATCATTTTATCGTTTTCAATGTACCCAAACAAACACAATCTATCCTTCACGCAAATGGTTACAAAATACAATCCAGCCTGCGAATAATCGTATCCTTTCAGGCGGATGCTTCTGCGATGATGTTTGTTTGGATTGTATGGCATACTTTTCTTGTTGTATGGGCAACCCTTATGGATTCATGATAGGTGTTTACGATGTGTTTCAAATATAAGTAAAAATATTTACCTTTTTATTGTCTTGCAAAAATTGAATTTAAGTAGAAGTTCGGGTCAGTGCAAAAAGCTGGGGGCTAATTGATAAAAAAGGATGATATTTGATAAAAAAAAAGCCCCGCAGCAACTGCAGGGCTTTTAAAGTCTCTTAGGTACCCGGAGCGGGACTTGAACCCGCACGTCCGCAATGGACACAGGATTTTAAGTCCTGGGTGTCTACCAATTCCACCATCCGGGCGATACAAGGAGCGATATATTGTTTGCCAGTGTTACAAACAAAAAAAAAAAAAAAACCTCTTTTCA
>SLPR01000259.1 GCA_007131895.1 Bacteroidales bacterium
GGGGAACTTAAATTATCCAACCTTCAGCAGGCTCCCAATATTTTCGTGGAGATCCTTGTCAGGGAATTTGCCTTTAACAATGATCACCTGGGAGACTTATCCCTTGAAAGCCGGTGGGATGCCCTGGAAAAAGCTTTTAGGATAAATGCTGAGGTTATTTATTATGGCAATGTGGGATACAACAAACCCATAGTGGCAAATGGCTATTTCTACCCTGAAAGAGAGGAAGACAATTTTGACATTGACATTGTAATTGAAAACCTGAAGATGTCGATTCTGAGCAGATACATGGAGGCTTTTGCATCCAATTTCAGGGGTCTTGCCTCGGGCAGGCTCAGGCTCGAAGGTCCCACCTCTGAACCCGAACTCACCGGAACCGCCAGGCTGGTGCGGACCGGCTTCAGGGTAGACTACCTCAATACATCCTATTCTTTTGCCCATGGATTAGAAGTAGGAAAAGATTATTTCAGGTTTGACAACCTGATAATTAATGACACCATTGGCAATTCCGCTCTTGCCTCCGGCATAATCCGGCACAACAACTTTCAGAATTTCAGCCTTGACATTACCCTTATGCCTGAGAGACTCGTAGTGCTCAATACCCTGCCACACCACAATGAGTTGTTTTACGGACGTGCATTTGCCTCCGGTATAGCCCGCGTGCATGGTCCGGTGGAAGATATTACCATAGATATCTCTGCTACTGTCAACAGGGGAACTCAGTTTTTCCTGCCCCTGGATTTTTATGGAGAGTTAACCGAATCAAGTTTTATTTCTTTTGTTGCACCTGATGCCGATAAACAAGAAAACCAACCATTTACGGCATCTTCCAATCCCGGGTTTGCTGTAAACCTGGACATTTCTGTAACCCCTGAAGCTGAGATTCAAATTATCTTCGACTCACAAATTGGAGATATCTTGCGCGGCAGAGGATTCGGAGACCTGAAAGTTGAGATTGACAACCAGGGATTTTTTAATATGTATGGTGACTATACCATCCAGGAAGGAGACTATCTGTTTACGCTTCAAAACCTTATCAATAAAAGATTCCGCATAGAACAGGGAGGCACAATCCGCTGGACCGGAGATCCCTACGATGCTGATATTGACATACGTGCCCTCTACCGACTCAGAACATCTTTGCATGACCTGGCCGTAAACCAGGCTGATACTTCTGATATTTACAAGAGGAGAGTTCCTGTAGAAACCGTTTTGCACCTTCAGGACAAGCTCTTTAATCCCACTCTGAGTTTTGACATTCAGTTTCCGGGGAGTGATGAATCAACACGTGAAATGACTGACAGAATCATTACCACCGAGCAGGAGATGAACAGGCAGGTGTTCTCACTGCTAATCCTCAACAGGTTTGTCCCCCCCGAGGGTGGATTTAACAATGCATTGAGTTATGGCATGGGCTCTACCTCGTCAGAATTACTTTCCAACCAGCTCAGCAACTGGCTCTCGCAGATAAGTTCCGACTTTGACATTGGCATCAATTACCGGCCAGGCGATGAAATCAGCAGCCAGGAAATAGAAGTAGCCCTATCCACACAACTCTTTGACGACAGGGTAGTAATAGACGGTAATGTGGGGGTGGCAGGCGATCACCCTGCTCAAACCCACAGGGCAAGTAATATTATTGGTGATGTGAATGTTGCGGTTAAAATAACACCCGAAGGCAAATTCAGGATCAAAGCGTTCAACAGGTCCAACACCTTTGATGTGCTAAATACCAACGCGCCTTATACCCAGGGAGTAGGCGTATTTTACAGAAAAGAGTTCGACAGCCTTACTGAATTGTTTCAGAGAAATAGAAGAACCTTGCTCGAAATCCCTGAGATGGAAGATTTGGAGAGTATGCAACGAGAATAAAACCCTACCCGAACATGCTGAAAATAGTCGCTGACGACAAAATCCCCTTCCTGCGTGGTGCCCTTGAAGGAAAAGCAAAAATCATTTATCTGCCTGGAAACCAGATACAGCCCGAACACGTTAAAGATGCTGACGTCCTCATTGTGCGTACCCGCACCCAATGCAACGAATCGTTGCTTAAAAACTCATCCGTCAGGCTCATTACCTCTGCCACCATTGGTTATGACCATATTGACACACATTGGTGTGAACAAAACAACATCCGATGGACCAATGCCCCCGGTTGCAATGCAAATTCGGTAGTGCAATATGTTGCATCAGCTCTGGCCTATATTTCAAAACATCATTCTGTTGAACTTTCCCAAAAGACGCTGGGGATTATTGGGGCAGGCAATATTGGATCACGATTAGCGAACCTTGCCGCCACACTGGGGATTAAAACCCTGATCAATGACCCGCCAAGAGCGGCAAGAGAAGGTGATGCAGGATTTACAGAACTGGATCACCTGCTGGATCAGGCTGATATTATTACCCTGCACATACCCCTGGAAAAAACAGTGCAAAACAATACCTTTCAGCTGGTAAATGAAGATTTTTTGCAGAAAATCCCCAAAGGGTCATGGTTTATCAATTCATCCAGGGGCGAAATTGCAAGCACCAAAGCACTCATATCGGCATTAAAAGACAGTCACCTTGCTGGAGCAGTGCTTGATGTATGGGAAAACGAACCCCATATCAACAGAGAACTCATGGATGCATCCAAACTTTCCACTCCACATATCGCAGGCTACTCTGCAGACGGAAAAGCCAATGGAACAGCTGTTTGTGTACAAACCATCAGCAAGCATTTCAATCTTGGACTTGATCAGTGGTATCCTCCGACCCTACCTCTACCCGAAAACCCTGTCATCACTAATCCATGTAAGAATAATAACAGTGAAGAGATGTTCAGATTTCTGGCCCTGGAATCTTACGATATTCTCTCCGATTCCCGGAATCTTCGTCTCAACCCGTCAGCTTTTGAAAAGCAAAGAGAGAACTACCCCATAAGACGTGAACCCGGAGCATGGCAGGTGCAGGCAGTAAACTGCAGCGAAGCAGAAGAATTCTTTATTAAAACATTGGGATATAGCCTTATATAAATAATTTGCCGGCAGTTGGCAACACAGGTAGTTCTTTTGTTAAAAATGTAAAATTTTTCTTTCCCTTCCATACATATTTTTTGTACTTTAGTACATTGTTTCCCACCTAAAAATCCATATATCATGAAAGAAATAGTTGTAGGGATAGATTTTTCCCAATCTTCCATCCAGGCCTTTCAGTATGCTTTGAACGTATCAAAAGTTTGTGGCTGTAACATGAGACTTGTCTACGTAAGTAAAAAGCGAGACAAAGCCAGCAAACTTATCAAAAATGATAAAGGAATGGAGATAAGCATTGCAGAAAACTTCAAAAAACTCATTGAAGAACACAGTGGGGAGTTTAAAGGCAGCATTACCCACAAAGTTTTGCATGGGAAGATTTATGAAGAAATCACCAATCAGGCCAAATATACCGATGCTGAAATGATAGTGAGCGGAGCCCATGGGATGTCAGGATTTGAAGAGCTATGGGTAGGCAATAACGCGATGAAAATTATCACCCATTCGGAAAAACCGGTATTAAGTGTAAAGAAGAATTACAAACTTAAAAAACCATTGATTGAAAAGATAGTTCTTCCTATCGACAGTACGATGGAAACCATTCAGAAAGTAGATTTTACCATAAGACTTGCCGGTTTTTTCAAGGCACAAATCAATGTTCTGTCTTTGTTCAGCTCCAAACTTAAAAACATTGAAGAAAGCGTAGAAAGAAACACCAGGGAAGCCATGGAATTAATCGTTGCCAGTGGCCTGAGATATATCAATGAGAATAAAAACTGTGATAACATCTCCAAAGCAACCATTGATTATGCCCAGAAAAGAAATGCCGATCTTATCTCCATAATGACAGAACAGGAGAATTCTTCCAACAATGTTTTTCTTGGTAATTATGCACAGCAAACCATCAATCATAGTCCTCTTCCCTTATTGACTTTCAGAACCAGGCATTTGCCCCGTGCTTATAACAAACTGGAATAAACACCCTGTTCAAATCAATGGTAACGGGTGCCGGCAGTCTGGCGAGTGAAGCATAACCGGCAATAATTATTGAACTTTGGCGTTCTATGGGGGTTGATAAATGTTATACCATCAAAGCGATACTTAGTGAAGAAGAATACATACCATTTAAGGCTAATTATAACCTCACTTGTTTTATGGAGCTGGTTTTTAACAGCCCAAACCCATGCCCAAACACAAAGCGGGCGGGTGTATGAATTTATAAATTTACCCTCCACAGCCCGAATTACCGCTTTAGGCGGCTATGCAGTGCCCGGTTTAGACCAGGATTTGGGGATGGCACTTTTCTATCCTTCACTCCTTACCAGCGAACTGCCCAATCAGTTATCACTCAATTTTGTGGACTATTTTGGTGATATCAGCTATGGCACCGCTGCCATGAGCTATGGTTTCGAGAGAGCAGGAAACTTTACCTTTTCTGTCCAATACATCAATTATGGCAGCTTTATTGAAGCAGATGAGTTTGGAAACAAGCTGGGAGAGTTTAATGCCGGTGAATATGCCATTGGCCTGGGATGGGGCAGAGAACTTTCAGAAAGATTCAGCATTGGAAGCAACCTCAAGACGATTTTCTCCACATTTGAAGAATATTCCTCCTTTGGACTGGCAGCAGATGTATCAGTATCTTACCTTGACCCCGAAAGGATGATTGCAGGAGCATTGGTTTTCAGAAATATCGGAAGGCAAATAACCCACTATCATGACAATGTCAATGAATCATTGCCCTTCGACATTGTGCTGGGCCTAAGCAAAAAGCTGATCAATGCACCCCTGAGATTTTCATTTGTAGCGCACAATCTTCACA
>SLPR01000357.1 GCA_007131895.1 Bacteroidales bacterium
TTGATTTTGACCTCACCATTGATGTGCCTCAAACCTGCCCCGAACCCGGCACCGCAGGCTGGGAAACTATTACCCTCCCTTTTGCCGGAAACAATTTAACGACTTGTGGCATGGGCAATGATCTGTCCTATTACAATACCATCTCCTGTGGCAACAGCAGTTATCTCGCCAGCGAAGACATGGTATTTATTTTTGAAGCACCCACCTCCGATTTCTACCACTTCACCCTTAACAATGTCAGCCACAGCTGGACTTCCATGAAGCTATACGACGGTTGCCCTTACCTGGATCAGGGGGGAATCTGCGTGGGACAGGTTTCGGGTAACAGCAATGATAAAATCCTTGATGCAGAGCTTGAGCAGGGGCAAACCTATTACCTGGTCATAAGCCGCTGGTATGAAGCCTGCTTCAATTTTGACCTGTCCATCAATGCATTCTGCCAGGTTCCTGTCCCTGTTGTAGTGCAACCAGACCCCATATGCAGCGGTGAAGCAATGCCTGTTCTTACAGTTTCTAATCCTGTCGGAGAAGTAAGGTGGTATGCAGATCCTGGCCAGAACCATCTGCTGGCAAACGGTCCGGAATACCAACCTCAGGGAGAAACAAGCACAGTTGTTTATGCAACCCAAACCCTGGGCTGTGAAAGTGCTGCTTCCAAAATTACTGTAACCGTTTACTCCCCTCCTGCCATTTCTTTGCTGCAGGGCGAAGACGGGATTTTCCTCCAGGAAAAACAACTCCATTATGCCCATACCATCCATAATTACAGTTCCCAGCAACCGGGTACAGACAACAACGTAAACAACCTACAGGGCCAACCCTCAGTTTATCCTCAATATGGAAATCTGCCGGGAGCCTGGATGCCCTCAGGAGAAAACAACAGGGAATACGTCGATGTAAGTTTTCTGAATCCCCAGGCTGCCTCCTCGGTAATCATTTATGAAACGTTTCATCCGGGAAGTATTGACACCCTCTGGGCATTCCATCCTGAACAACAATACTGGGTAATACTCTGGACAGGCATGGCCATGGCGGCAGAAGAAGAAGCACGCATTTTCCGGATTAATTTCCCTGAGACAGGATTTGAAATCAACAGAATTCGTATTGCCATGGATACTGAAGCAGTAAACGGAATACCCGCAATAGATGCCATAGCACTTATGAATCCGGGAAATGTAGTTTGCGAAAATCAATTCATTACCCTGCGACTCAATGCAGGTAGTGATATTCTCTGGTCTACAGGAGAAACCGGCCAAAGCATTAGTTTTATACCCAATCAGCCACAAACCATTGTCACTGCAGAAAGCCAGCTCTATGGATGCAGTTTTACCAGTACAATACACATTACACTTGCAGATGATGTTAGCCCTGAGCCGGTAAGTAATATGACACCTGTAAATGGGGCAATCAATGTTTCTCTCACTCCAGCCCTGAACTGGATGAACGGGGCAAACACCAGTGATGTGGACATTTATTTCTGGCCGTCTGAACTGAATCAACCGGAGGAACCCCTGGTAAGTTCCTTTACCGGTTTGCAGGTAACCATACCCCGGGAAGAAACAATGCCTGGCTCTCATTACAACTGGAAGCTGGCATCCAATCATTACCTGTGCAACAGCATAAGCGGACCCATCCAGAGTTTTACCACCAGGGATTTGCCCAATCTCCAAATCAGCAATGTTCAGATTGAAACGCAAGGTTTTGTCGGGCAACCTGTATCAGTAAGTTTTGTGGTAACCAATGCCGGAAATGCCTCAACCGGCCCCACACCATGGGCCGATGCTGTATTTCTGTCACTCGATGACCAATTGGACCTTGAAGAAGATGTATTACTGGGAGGAGCCTCCAATCCTCGCTTCCTTTTACCCGGTGAGTCCTATACACAAACGCTGGAACTCACGATCCCCCGTGAAAACCTGGGCAACTATCATGTTATAGTGGTCGCAAATTCCAGTTGCGTGAAAATGTTTATGGGAACGGATCAGGTAAATTACACCATTGATTGTACTATACTGCTTGAGGAAACTACAATGGAAGATAACCTTTATGTAAGCCAGACATCTATCCATTTTGCCCTGCCCCCGCTCCCTGATCTGGAGATAACCAGCTTTTCAGCCACAGAAATTGCTTTTGCAGGCGACACCATTACCCTTACCTATCAGGTGCAAAACACTGGCGACGCTTTTGCCATGAGTCAGAATTACCGCCGGGCCTACAATCTTTGTAAGAGTGGTGCAGGTACAGGTATATATTCGGGTAAAAATACAGGTGAGCAGAATAAGAATTTCGCATGGGAAATCATGTCACCTGAAATGTGGGCCGGTGCAGTGAGCCGATACTGTGCCCTGATAGAGCCTTTCTGGCAGGATGTAGTCTATCTGGCCGACAGCGATCCCGGGTTCTTGCCCGATGAAGCCATCAGGCTGGGCAGTGAGCTTATCCATTTCAAGATGGAAAACTACCTGGCCGCAGGGTATGATTTACCAGATGAATATGGCTTTAACCCCCTCAGCATGAGAATCCAAACACTCCTGCAATGGGATAGTGTAGCTGGATACCTTGATGTGAACAGCAGCTATCAGCGTCAATTGCAGATTGTTCTTCCCAATTGCATTGAGGGTGATCACTTTCTGTACATAAGAACCGACCATCACAACTGGGCATGGGAAAGCAACACCTCCAACAACATGCAAATCAGGGGCATCCAGATCCTGCCAACGCCACCACCCGATCTGATCGTCAGTGATATAGATCCCGAAGAAGAAATATTTTCCGGACAACGCATCCCATTCAATTATACCATTGAAAATAACGGTGCAGGTAAACCCGCTTCCAGCCACTGGATCGACCTTATTTACCTCTCTCCCACACAAGAGCTTGATACCCTGACAGCAACCTTGCTCAAAAAGCATCCTGTTTCACAGGGCCTGCTCCTTGAACCTGGCGCAGTGAAAGAGGTCAACACCCATGTAACCATTCCCAACGGGTTAGAGGGAACTTACTACCTCATTGTGCATGTAAACGGCTATGAAATGGTGTGTGAATTTGACATGCTGAACAATATTACAAGCTATGCTGTGGATATTCAGTTGACACCCCCACCCGACCTTGCCGTTGTCAGCATTAATGTTCCGGAAGAAATACGTGCTGAAACCGTTATAGATTTTGCCTATAAGGTAGAAAATATGGGACCGGGAACTGCCATGGGCCCCTGGACAGACAAGGTATTCCTTTCTGTTTCTGACAGCTTTGTATACCTTGAAGAAAATATGATCGCAGTCATAAATCGCAGCGATACACTTATCGGTGGTGATTCCTATACCATGGAAAAAGATCTTCGGATTCCACGGGTTGCGCCAGGCATATGGTATATCTATGTTTTTACCGACAACCGCAACCAGGTTTATGAGCATGGCGAGGAAGAAAACAACATCAAGAGGCATGGTCCCTTTGAAATGCTTCCGCGTATTACTTCCGATCTGCTGATTGAAGAAATCAATGCGCCAAACAATGGCCTTGCTGGACAAAAAATCACTTACTCCTATACCGTAACCAACTCAGGTGAAGGGATCACCAATGCCCCTGAATGGTTTGATGTGGTGTTTATCAATTCCCAGCCCATCCTTACATCAGAAGCCATCAGGCTTGCCCGCAGGTTGCACAATGCTGCAATGGATGTTAATGAATCCTATGAACGGAGCGGCACAGTCAGGATACCTCACGGACTGGAAGGATCCTGGTATTTGCTCACCATAGCAGACTTTTACCTGGATGTGGAAAATGATGAGGACAGAGACAACAACCTTCTTGCCCATCCCATTGAATTAACGCAACCGCCCACACCAGACCTGGTGATGGAGCATATAGATTTACCTGATTTTTTCACTGCGGGAGACGAAGTTTTCATCACCTACTCCGTTACCAACCAGGGAGAGGCCCCCGCCGACACCACCTGGTTCGACAGCATGATGCTGAAACTCACCCCACAATCTTCTGCAAAGACATTGGGATTCAGGCAGCAACAAAGGATTGTGCCCCCCGGTGAAACATTTACCGATTCTATGTTCGTGTCTATCCCGCTGTATTATAGCGGCAGCTATTACTTTGTGGTGTCGCTGGATCACAGTAACCATATCTACGAACACCTGGGAGAAGACAACAACAAGACCTACTATCCTGTTTTCATCAGCCCGGCTCTTCCTGCTGACCTGATAGTGGAAGAGATCATTGCTCCGCAATCGGCCATTCCCGGACGCGCCACCAGCTTCACTTATACCATTACCAATATTGGAGAAAATCCATCCAGGGGAAGGTTTTTCAACAACGTGTACCTGGAATCCGATCTCCTGCTTCCCGATCTCAGCAATACCATGCTGTGGGGGTCTAATCGACATTTATCCTCCATTATTGACCCCGGCGACTCGCAAACTTTTACCCTTGATAAAAATTTCCCAGGGGTAAGGGATGGCATGTTCGAAAGCTTTGTTCTGGCCAACGCGACCCTGGCGGTTCCCGAAATTGATTATGACAACAACATCCTTTATGCAGAACAAACCATAGAGTCAACCATGCCTTTGCTGCCGCTCAACGAAACGTTAAGCGATACACTGGCGGGCTATTCATCGGTATATTATCGACTCGGGCTTCCGGAGGGTGCGGATTTAAGGGTAACGCTGCAATCTAATCTCACTTTTACCCAAAATGCCCTTTACATGCGCCATGAAGACGTGCCCGCAGGTCCTTTCTGGGATTACAGGCACTCCGGATCCAATAATGCATCCCCCACCTTGCTCATCCCCGGTACACTGGAAGGTGACAACTTTTTGAAGATAAAA
>SLPR01000461.1 GCA_007131895.1 Bacteroidales bacterium
CCCGCCAGAGAACTCATGTGGGTAGCGATAGTAATGCCCTGCCTCCAGCCCTACCCTTTCCAGCAATTCCATGATTCTTTTTTTGCGCAGGGAGTCATTTCCTTCAATGCCATGCACTTTCATGGGTTCCAGGATGGCATTTCCCACCTGGATTCCCGGAGTAAGGGAAGAATAAGGATCCTGAAAAATAATCTGTATGCGGGGTCGCATTCTGCGCAACTGTTCATTGGAGAGACTGGCCAGATTTATCCCGTTGTACCAAACGTCACCTTGCTGAAAGTCAAACAGACGCAGCAAGCTTCTGCCCAGGGTGGTTTTGCCGCAGCCCGACTCTCCCACCAGGCCAAGGGTCTCCCCTTTGTGCACAGAAAAGCTCACATCATTTACAGCATGAAACCATTGTTTGGGCTTTCCCAGCCAATTTTTTCGCACCACAAAACCAGCCTTCAAACCTTTGATTTCCAATAAGGGTTTCTGGCCGTACAATACTTCATGGCGTTTTGCTCTTTGCCCGGCAGATTCAGTTATCAACTCACCGGCCATGGATGGGTTCTGTTTTTCAAAGTCGCTTACCACTGGGAGCTTTAATAGTCTTATATCGGTTCTGGGCCGGCAGCCAACCAGACCCTTTGAATAGGGATGGACAGGGTTGTTGAACACCTTGTCAACCTTATCGTATTCCACGATATGCCCTTTGCGCATGATGGCGGTTTCATCGGCCACTTTGCTTATGACACCCAAATCATGAGAGATAAAGAGCACACTCATATTGTGTCTGGCCTGCAACTCACGGATAAGTTCAAGAATATTTTTCTGTACAGTTACATCAAGAGCCGTAGTAGGTTCGTCCGCAATGAGCAATACCGGGTCGCAGGCAATGGCCATGGCAATCATTACCCGCTGTCGCTGGCCTCCGGACAATTCATGAGGATACTTGTTGAAAACTTTTTCCGGTTCGGGCAACTTCACCTCTTTGAAAAGATTGACAACCCTTTCGCGCGCCTTCTTCTCTCCTGCTTTTCGATGCCAGACAATGCTTTCCATCACCTGGATACCGCAACGTTTCACAGGATTCAGCGAGGTCATGGGTTCCTGAAAAATCATTCCGATGTAGTTTCCCCGGATTTCCTGCATATCTCTCTCGCTCAGGCGCAACAGGTCGACTTCTCCTCTTTTGGGGTGAGAAAAAAGAATCTCTCCCCGGGTAGTGCGTGCAGTCTTTCCCGGCAAAAGCCTCATTACCGCTAGTGCGGTTACAGATTTGCCACTTCCTGATTCACCTACCAGGCCCAGTGTACCTCCCTGAGCAATAGCAAAGCTCACATTCTCAACCGCACGGGTATACCCTTCATCAGTTTGAAAACCAATTTCCAGATTTTTTACGCGCAAAACAGGGGGAAGGGTCATAATGAAAAGGTAGTATTTCTGTTCAAATCTTGCATAAAGATAATCTCAAATGCTTTGCGAATATACGAAAAGCAAAAAAAACCCCAACAAAAACTTGTCGGGGCACCAATCATCTAACCAAAACAACATGAAGAGATTATTGTATCATTTTATTGTATATTTGCTCTATTAACAGTTTAATTTACTTTTTTTTTATCTTAACAAAGAAATAACTATGCCATAACTGTTCTCAAGACAATCAAAAACCCAGAACTTGCTCAACCCGCTGCTTTCAACAACCGTTTATCTTCTGTTTAACTGCAGCCCGGGTTATCTTTCAGGTGCCCCATGTGTAACTTTTCCCCACTTTGCCTGAGATTATCTACAATAGGGGCTTTTGAGAATCCAACCACCGATAAAAAGCAAGATGAACCACAAAAGAACCAAAAGAACCCCATGAAGAAGCTCATTCAGCATAACGCAGGCAACAAGAACATCCTGATCCTGGCAATTCTTGTCATTCTGTTCAATATTGCCATGGGGTTTGCATTTGGCAGGATAGAGGGAGAAATACTTGACACACGAATCTACTATACTCCTGACGAAGCCTATAAGTCTATATCAGGCTATGGTGATGAAGGCAGATCGTTATACGTTCAAACAACCTTGCTGCTTGACTACCTTTATCCCTGGATTTACAGTCTTCTTTTGAGTATTGTACTATTCAGGTTATCGGGAAAGCATCGCATTTCTCTTCTGCCATTCTTTATTCTTGTGCTGGATTATGCAGAGAACACTGCCATCCTGATCATGCTTACCCGGTATCCTGCACGTTTTGACTTACTGGCTTCCACAGCAGGGATTGCCACCTTTTCAAAATGGTTGATGGTGATAATAATTTTCCTAATGATTTTGGCTTTGGGAGGCACAAGGGTTTTTGATACACTCCGAAAACGAAACCCATAAAACCTCTGGCTTGCAGCTAAAAAAATAAAAACATTCTGCATTAATAATCAGAGAGCTTCGATTAACATTATTTAGTACCTTTAGTGCTGTTCAGCAATGCCTGTTACTTGACATCTTATTCTTGCTGTTTATCATCTTGTCCCCTGCATAATTCCTGGTTGAAAGATGAGGTACGATTTATGTTACAGCAGAAATTTTTTCTAATCGTAATTATTCCGGCCAGGCTCAGCCTGAAACAAAAACAAATGGCACAATATGAATAACCGGGTGAAACTACTTTTTCTGATTTTTTTATTGATATTCTCCTGCCGACCTATGCCCGGTGAAGATCAACCAGGCTTTCTTCCTTTACCGGAAAAAGTTCTGGCATTACAACTAACCGGGAACACAACAAGGGGTCCCGACACGATTCATATTGCATTAACCGACAGGATTCGTAAAGGGATTCCGGAAATATCAGCAGCTAACAACTCCATCAAAAAGCAATTAACACCCGAAGCCATAGAAGCAGGAACACCCCTGGTGCTCATTCCCGGACAAAACAACGTCCCACTGCCAGAAACAACGGTGGTACAAAGTAAAACATCGGTTGCAGGGATTCCATTGGCTATCATGACACAAAGTGCTTATATACCCTTGCAGAACTCACAGAGTTTTAGTTATTACACACGGCAACAGGGGCTTCATCACGATGACATCAGCACAATTTCTATTGATGCAACCGGCAATATGTGGATTGGAACTTACGGAGCAGGGGTTATAAGGTTTGATGGCACAAACCTGTTTCAATACACCCATGATGAGGGACTAAGCCAAAACCATATACAATCTTTGCTTACCGCATCCAACGGAGATATATGGATGGGGACAAGGGCGGAAGGTGCCATAAGATTTGACGGGAGAAACTTTCATTATTACACAGTACACAATGGACTGCCTGACAACAGAGTAGAAACCCTGATTGAAGACAGCAACGGAAACATATGGTTAGGCACCTATAAAGGTGTAAGTAAGTATAACGGTGAAACCATGGTTTCATACTCATCTGAGCATCTGGGTGCTGACATTGTATATGTGGCACTTGAAGATGTGCACGGGCATTTGTGGTTTGGCACGCGCGGCGGAGGCATCTCACGGTTTGATGGCGCTGCTTTTTACCAATACACTACAGAACAAGGGCTCATATCAGACTATATTGTAACAGGTCTGCACGACAGCAATGGCAATTTATGGTTTGGATCCTTTGAGAACGGAGCAACACGATTTGATGGGAAGACCTTTTACCATTACACCCATCGCCATGGCCTTAACAACAATCTTATCAGGTCATTTGCCGAAGACAAACAGGGTTATATATGGATGGGATCGGCTACCGGAGGATTGTCGAGAATTAAAAATGACCGGATGGACTTATTTACCGAAGACCACGGGCTCATCAACAGTTATGTAACCTGTATTACAGAAGACAAACAAGGGTTACTCTGGTTTGGCACTTACGGCGGTGGGCTTGGAAAATACCAGGGAAATATCTTTTCTCATTTTTATGAAAGACATGGCATAAAGGATGGCTTTGTGAGAAGTGTTATGCAGGATAATGAAGGACAATTATGGCTGGGCACCAACAGCGCTGGTGTATTGCGTTTTGATGGAAATACATTTGAAATCTCTGGCACAGATCAGGGACTAAGTCATAACAGGGTGGGAAGTATTTTGCAGGATCAGAAAGGAAATGTATGGTTGGGTACTACCGGGGGCGGTATCAATATGTATGATGGAGAATATCTGACCCGGGTCACCGAAGAGCATGGTTTTGTTGATGATTTTATTCTCGACATGACAGAAGATTCATCAGGGAATATATGGTTTGCAACCCGAAGCAGCGGCATCATCAAATATGATGGAAACCTGTTTTATCAATATGCAGAAGAGCAAGGCCTGAGCGACAATAACACCCGCTGCATCATGGAAGATCGGCTGGGGAATATATGGACGGGTACCCGTGCCGGAGGATTAAACAAATTCGACGGCCAATCTTTCACCCACTTCAATGAGGATGGAGGATTGATTTCAAATAATATACTGGATATCCTCGGGGATGCTTCCGGAAACATCTGGATTGCCTCCAATGGAAAAGGAATATCTAAGTATGACGGGCAATATTTCACCCATTTTACAGAACGCGAAGGACTGATCAATAATTTTGTTTATTCGCTGCTTGAAACCCATGACGGAACCCTTTGGGCAGGCACCCGCATGGGATTGAGCAAGCTAATCAGGCATCCGCAGGATGAAAATAACAGAGCCCTTTCTCCTTTGAATCACACAGCCAATGTAACATTTAAGAATTACACGCAACACAATGGCTTTCTGGGTATAGGCGTAAATTCAAGATCTATGGCTCAGGACAATGAAGGAAAAATCTGGATTGGCGCCAACGACATTCTTACCATTTATAACCCTGCCAACGATTTTGCAGACACCATTCCACCCATTGTTCAACTTTTCAGGGTAGGACTATTTAACGAGCACATTCCATGGGATAAGATATTACACCATCCTGACACAACCCTGTCCCTGCCCAACGGTATCATCATCAAAGATTTCAGTTTCGACAATATCAGCAATTGGTTTGGCCTGCCCCAAAACCTCCGTCTGGCATGGGACAACAATTATATAACCTTTGGCTTTACGGGCATCAGCAGCAGCTTTATGAGCAAACCCAAATACAGCTACATCCTTGAAGGCTTTGAAAACAACTGGAGCAGCCTTACCAACAAGACAGAGGTGAGCTATGGCAACCTGTCTCCCGGAAAGTATTCTTTCAAAGTCAGGGCTATCAATAACGATGGGTACTGGAGCGACGATTTTACTTTTACTTTCAGGATAATGCCTCCTTTATGGAGAACATGGTGGGCATACATGCTTTACTTTTCTGTATTTGTTTTGCTGCTTTTTTTGCTTCACAAATACCAGAAGTCCAGAATCTTAAGAAAGGAGCTTGAAAAACAAAAAGAGATTTATCTTCAGCGGGAAGTATCCCTTGCAAGGAAATCCGCTGAATTTAAACAGAACTTTCTGGCCAATATGAGCCATGAAATCCGAACCCCACTTACAGCAGTTCTGGGCATGGCCAGTCTTCTCAGGCGACTCCCCCTCGACCCCAAGGCCAGCGAATACGTTGAGGATCTCAATAAGTCAGGCGAAAGCCTCAGAGAAGCCGTCAACATGATACTCGACATTTCAAAAATCGAAGCAGGAAAATTACATCTTCGCAAAACCGATTTCAGCCTGCACGCCGTCTTTAATCATTCTGCGAAAATCTTCAACCCCCTGTGCAACAGCAACGTTACAATAGAAAGTGTTATTCCCGATGATTTCCCCCAATACATCAATTCTGATGAACAAAGGATAAGTCAGATCATTAAAAACCTGCTCTCTAATGCCGTGAAATTTACCCACCTGGGAAAAATCACCCTGAAAGCAGAGATAGTAAAAGAAGAGGGATCTGCTGACAATAGTGATTTTCTCATCAAGGTATTTGTATGTGATACCGGCCCCGGCATCAGTCCGGAAAGGC
Organism: Bacteroidales bacterium; assembly: GCA_007131895.1. Taxonomy (GTDB): domain Bacteria; phylum Bacteroidota; class Bacteroidia; order Bacteroidales; family UBA7960; genus SKVR01. The sequence continues at coordinate 5,930 of SLPR01000461.1, forward strand.
AGAAAAAACTCTTTACACCTTTTTACCAGACAGAACAGTCAAATACCAACCCCCAAGAGGGAACAGGGCTTGGGCTGGCAATATGCAAAGAACTTTCCTCGTTGCTTGGCGGACAAATTGGCCTTGAAAGCAAACCGGAAGAGGGAAGCTGCTTCTGGTTTACATTCCTGGCAAAAGAAGGAAAAAAACCAGAACACCCCACAGAAATCTACCAGCAATCAACAACCCGCGATAAAATCAAACCCTTAAAAATACTTCTGGTTGAGGACAAACCTCTTATACAAAAGGTTATTAAACTCATACTCGTCTCTATGGGCCACAGCATTGTCATTGCCAGTAACGGACAGGAAGCGCTGGCAAAATTCACACCCGGTAGTTTTGATCTCATACTGATGGATATTCAGATGCCGCTGATGGACGGAATAACAGCCACAAAAAAACTACGGGAAACTCAAACCCAACTTCCCCCCATCGTGGGGCTCAGCGCCAATGCTTTTGAAGGTGACAGGCAAAAATACATGTCGCAGGGATTGGACGAATACATTACCAAGCCTTTCAAAGAAAAAGAGTTTACTCTTTTGCTTGGTAAACTTGGACTCAGCTAAATTCTTAAAACATTGCAAAAAACACTTCATGGATTTAACAAAGTGATGTTTTCCCTGTTTTATGTATTGGAAATACCAAAAACGTTTGAATTGATGAGCTAACCTTTTAAACCCCGGTTAAAAAGATGCAAGTAATTGGAGAAATCATAAAAAAGGCGGTAACCCTTGCGGACAAAATAATCAGCAACCCCAACCCTGTTGAAGCCCAGAAAAAAGAACTCAGAGAGCTATTATCCAAAGCACAAGACACTGCTTTTGGAAAATATTATCAGTTCAAAAAGTTGCTTTCTCTGGATGATCCACGCGATGCTTTTGCCAGAGACATCCCCATTCACAGCTACGACAAGATGCACCAGGAATGGTGGCAAAAAGTAACAGAGGGTGCCGAAGACATTACCTGGCCCGGAAAAGTGCGATACTTTGCTGTTTCCAGTGGAACCACCAGCAAAAAGAAACACATCCCCGTTACCGACGACATGCTCAAATCCATTCGCAATGCAGGCCTTCAACAATTGAAAGGCGTTGCAGATTTTGATTTGCCCGCCGAATTTTTCGAAAAAGAACTTCTTCTGTTTGGCAGCAGCACCAATCTGAAAAAAACAAATGACCATTATGAAGGGGAAATCAGTGGTATCAGCGCCAGCCAACTCCCCTTCTGGATTGAAGGGTATTACCGCCCGGGAAAAGAGATTTCGGCCATCGACGACTGGGATGAACGGGTAGAGGCCGTTGCCAAAGCCGCTCCCCATTGGGACATTGGAAGCATTTCAGGAATTCCGTCATGGATAGAGCTTATGCTGAAAAAAGTGATGGAATACCACAACCTTAAGAACATCCACGAAATCTGGCCCAACTTCAGGGTCTTTACCTCCGGGGGTGTGGCATTCGAACCCTATAAAAAAAGCTTTGAACGCATATGCGGAAAACCCATTACCATAATTGACACCTACCTGGCTTCTGAAGGTTACCTGGCCACCCAAATCAGGAAAGATACCGATGCCATGGCTCTCATTACCGACAATGGTGTGTATTTTGAATTTGTCCCTTTCAAGCCCGAAAACATCAATGATGACGGGAGTATCAGGGAGGGAGCCAAAGCACTGAAAATTGATGAAGTTGAAGAAGATGTGGAATATGTGCTCATCATCAGCACCGTGGCAGGTGCATGGCGCTATATGATTGGCGATACCATCAAATTTACCGATAAGAAACGAAGTGAGATAAAAATTACCGGCAGAACCAAGCATTACCTCAATGTGGTGGGTTCACAGCTTTCTGTTATTCAAATGAACCGGGCCATGGAAGAACTATCGGACAAAGACGTAATAAACGTAAAAGAATTTACTGTAGCCGCCATCCTGGAAGAAGGCGACTACCTGCACCGGTGGTACCTGGGTACCGATGACGATGACCAGAAAGATGAAAAAGAAATTGCCAGCCTGATAGACAACATCCTGAAAGACAACAACAAAAACTACAAGGTGGCCCGAAGCAAGGCACTCAAATCTGTGGAAGTAAGGATAATTCCTGCAAACCTGTTTCAGCAATGGACAGAAGAAACCAAACAAAAAGGCGGACAGGTGAAAGTGCCCCGCGTGATGAAAGAAGAAGATTTTAAGGAATGGGAAGAATACGTAAAGAAGAAATCAGCATCTTAGCAAAGGCTTGATTAACCCGCCAAAAACCTCTGGTATTCACTCGTCTTCTAACGGCTTATTCTCCATCATCAGCATGATCTCCTCGGGAGGGAGATACAATCTCTTTATTCTTCTGATGTACCTTTCTGACATACCGGCCTGGTGCAAAATAAAGTCTTTGGTGGTCAGGATATAATCCCCCAGACCATGGTCTATGGCATAGGTATCAGCCACCCTTTCTGAGGCTATGATAAAACTTTTGGAAGTATAATACCCGATGCCAAACAACAGCAGCGACCAGTTGCTCCTGCGCAGATAATCCGTTATATGACCCAGCTCATGCCCTATCCACCCTAATAGCACATCCTCCGGCAATTCATGTATGGGCATCTTTTTACCCTTCAGGGCAAAACAACGGCTTATTTTGATAAGATAACTTCTTCGCTTCCTCGAACCCAACATGGAGGTAAAACGCGGCTGGGCCTGCATCATCGACTTGCGGATATCTTCACTAAACTTAAATTCTATCTCCACCTCCTTCAGGTCCGGATAAAAGGAAAGGGCTTTAAGAATCACCCTTTGCAAATCCGCAGGGATGGTTTTTTTGTGGGCATAATCGAAATAATCAATAGTATCCATACTCAAATATAGTAAATTTTGTGGAAAAGGGTTATTCAGCCGGAGCCGGATCCCGCACCCGGGCAGAATTGACAACATCCTTACGAACACTGGAAGGCTTAAAAGATCTTCTTTTGAACATCACAGACTTTAACCCGGATGGTATACCTGGATCTTATTCACCTGCATTGTTTCTGCTGATTTGATCTTCAGAAAATAAACACCGGAAGGCAAATGAGAAACCCCAAGCCTGTGGCTGTTTGCACCCACTGTTTCGGTGGTTAGCAACCGTCCGTTCATATCAAAAACAGTTACCTGATCAATAACTGAATCATCGGCCCGGATCATAACCCGGTTTGTTGCCGGATTGGGGTAAATAGTAATCACCGGCTTATCTCCGTAAAAAGCGATATCCTGCTCAGGTATGGAAACTTCCACATTGATATATAGCTGCACATTGGCGGCTTCGGAGAGGCTGTGCCCATCAAAGATCACATACTGAAACGAGTCTTGCCAGCGGACTTCATCAAAGGGTTCATAAACAAATGAACCATCCTGATTGAGATCCAGCCTGCCATACTTAGGGGCTTTCAATAAAAGTGCCTGCATGAAATTGCCATCAAGGTCGAAATCGTTGGCCAACACCCCATCTGTATTTTTAACAAATGCTGCCTCTCCGTTTATGGCTAAATAAAAGGTATCGCACACGGCAATGGCTCTGTTGTTAAACTCGTGCAGACGGTCTTTCATAACGAAATAGGATCCTTTGGGATACTGTTGCACTGATTCCACCATATTCCACTCATCCCATACATAACGATCCTGGGGGGTAAACTCCTCCCCCTGGTAAAATACCGAAACAGAAATCCCATCACTCTCCATGTATTCAATTTGTGAGGTAGCAATATTATCATGTAAAACTTTCCGCTGACTGGGATCCACGAACTGAAGCAATGCCCAGGGTATTCGTATGTTTATTTTGTCTAAAAACACTGTTACGGCATCATGAGTATTTTCCGGAAAGAAATGATAATTTAAGTTCAGGTTACCTATATAATCAATATCATAAGGAGAAAATGTGCTGAGCTTCCATTTTACCAGCTGCCATGGCGCACCATCAGATACAACCGATTGGAAAACCTGGCCCGGATTCAGGTTACTGGTGTTGAAAAATCCAAAAATGTCATACGCCTGAGTAACGTATAATTTGGCGGAATGATTAGTGATATGAAGGGCAAACTCAGCACGATTGGATACCACATGGCCGCCGGGCAATATGGATTCTCCCACATCAGGCAGGTAAGTATCCAGCGAAATCCATATCCCTTCAGCGTCAGTGAAGGGTTCATCAAGCAATACCGACAGGTGAAAGAAGGCATGGTCGGATGTTGCTTTAATTGCGTGAACAGGGCAATCATCACAGAATGATTCCCATAATTCATAAACGGGCTCACTTTTGAAACCCAGCAAGCCATAATTTTGCTCGGGCGAGGTTACATTATGCCATAAGGGGCGTCTATCGGCCATAAAATCAACATAATTTATCCAGGTGGTTTTAAACCATTCATCTATAATAGAAAAATATATACCGCCTCCCGAGTTAGCTGTTTCTATGGATTTAAGCAAGCGAAGATTCATATTGCCCTGCTCCCATTCATCAAAACCGCCATGATTCATTCCCCCTATTCCAAATTTGGCAGTGCCCCAGCTGGAAGGAATCCCGAACTCTGCTACAATGAGTGGAATATTGGTGTAATGTTGTTTAAGATCCGTTACATATCCCAGGTAGGGATTCATCCCATAATCATCTTCAAATTCCTGGTATTCCGGCGTATGGGATATGAAAGCCGGAAAGTAGGGGTAAATATGATACGAAGCAAAATACCCGGCGGGGGCATTGGTGAGGATGATCTCATTCAAATCGATCTTTGCTGCGTCTTCCCAGTAAAATGGTTCGTCAGGATGATCCAGGGGGTCGAGGGTAGGCCAGCTGGAAAAACTTACCGGTCTGAACACACCATAGGAGTTAAATTCAAAATCTATCAGGTGATCAAGGGCCGAAACAGCCCATGCTTCTGAAGGCTCTGCATCCTCAATAGAAAGATGATTCCCCGTATAGGAATTTATGCTTCCATTCAAAACATTGGTATGGTGAACTTCTTCCCCATAAATTTCTCTGCCAATGATATATCCCATGTTCCACCTGGAAACGTCCGTTTCATAGGTGCCATAGGCCTTGCCAAAACGATGAGGTATAACCCTGTTACCATGAACACAATCCACATTCTCCTCTATTTCATTGAAAAAGAAATCAGTAAGATAATACAAATCGCCTGAGTACCCATCCAGCTCTTCTTCCAGCCAAACACCCTGAAAAAAATACAGAGGGTTTTGTGGATTTGCCAGATTGAAAGAGTCAAGCACCTCATAAAAATGTGGATAGTGCAAGGTATATAACCTCAGGGTATTAAATCCTGCCTCATTTACCAGTTGAAACCACTCGGCGTATTGGCCGCGGGTTACTTCAAGCTCTCCGGGAAACCTTCCCGGTTGTGCAACCCCAAGATTTACCCCTTTTACGAAAAAAGGTTCATACTCACGTCCGTTCCAGATGGTAAGATGGGTGGTGTTGGTACTGAAAGGAACTGTATGAAAATCAGCACCCAGAACCCTTACCATAGAAAGAGAGGTAAGAAGCAGGAAAAGTAAAGCAAACCTGGAAAAATGAGAAGGTATCATATTTTATTTTTTTGTAGTTTTTACGTTTACACGGGTTTTTATGAGAAACGGGGTAATAAGTTTGCCTTAAATTTACATTTTATTTTTACATCACCGGGATTCTGATTAAATATTTGTGGTTTTAAATCCATTTGTACTGCGATTTCTTCCCTCTGCCCACCTTTTATGGCTTTTAAGGGATCACCTGCAAATGTGCGGAGAGTAAAAGTAACATGACATGGACTCCAATGGTTTTAGTATATTTGTCTTGCTCTGCGATATTTAAAGAACACAAAACATGAAACACTCCTTTTTCCTGGTCACTGCCCTGATTTGGATATTCGTTGCCGTTAATGCATCGGCCCAAAGCATTGTGATTAACGAATTTATGGCATCCAATGCAACCACTATTGCGGATGAGGACGGTGATTACGAAGACTGGATTGAACTGCATAACTATGGCAATGAAGCCATAAACCTGGAAGGATGGAGCTTGTCAGATGATTACGATCTCCCCGGCAAATGGATTTTCCCCGATATTGCTATTGACCCGGGTGCGTTTTTGATCGTTTGGGCCTCCGGTAAAGACAGAAAAGAGGCAGAGTTGCACACCAATTTCAGCATCAGCAGCCAGGGCGAAGAACTGATTCTTGTAAATTCCTACGGAAACCGGATAGATGAAATAACGCCGGTATTTGTTCCCACGGATATTTCTTATGGAAGATTTCCAGATGGTACCGGACTCTTTTATTATTTCCCTGCACCCACACCGGGAATGGCAAATGCAAACGATGGACTTGAAGACCTGCTTTCTCCGCCGGTTTTTTCTCATGGTTCCGGCTTTTATACCGAATCTTTCTACCTTAAAGTGCATCATTCTGACCCCGAAGCAATCATACGTTATACCCTGGATGGCTCCCTTCCTGATGCAGGATCCGAAATTTTCCCTGACTCCCTTTTGATCTACAACAGAAAAAATGATCCTGACCAGATTTCTGCTGTGCCTACTACCCCACCCGGTCACCCCGAATCGTTTATGTGGTTTGCTCCGATGGATACTGTTTTTAAGGGTACTGTTGTTCGTATTAAAGCTTTCCGTTCGGGTGCAATAAGTCCTTTTACCCCTACATATAGTTATTGGGTAGATGAAGAAATTTTTAACCGGTATTCCCTGCCCGTCATTTCCATAGCTATGGATCAGGAAGATCTGTTTGGCACCGAAGGTCTGTTTGTAAATCCAACGATGACAGGGCCTGAATGGGAGCGCGAAATGCATATTGAGTTTTTTGAACCCAATGGCATCCAGGGATTTAATACCCATGCGGGAGTAAGATTGCACGGGGGGATTTCAAGACAGTTTGCCCTTAAAAGCCTCAGGATTTACTTCCGCAACAGATATGGCGACAGTCATGTTGAATATCCCGTTTTCCCTGATCAGCAAATGAACCGACATGAGCGTCTTATCTTACGCAATGCCGGTTCCGACTGGCATCACACATATTTTCGCGATGCTTTTGTGCAAAGTATCCTGAGAGGGTTTACAGATGTGGAGTATCAGGCTTACAGACCTGCCGTTGTATTTCTTAACAGCGAATACTGGGGCATTTTAAACATACGGGAAAGATTTGATAACAACTATATCAAAAATCATTACGGCCACACCGAAATCGATTTGCTGGAAAATACCGGTAGCGTAAAATATGGTACCAACACCCACTACCTGAACCTGATTGCATTTCTCCAGGGGAACAGCCTGGAAGATCCGGACAACTATGATTACGTGAAAACCCAGATGGAGGTAGATGATTTTCGCGATTATCATATCCTGCAGGTATTCTCTATGAATACCGATCAGCCGGGGAAAAACGCCGATTTCTGGCGTCCGCAAACTCCCGAGGGTAGATGGAGATGGATGTGGTATGACTTTGATGACAGTTTCAGGTACGGGTATTATAACCATTACGACCGCAACGGACTTATCTATTGTACGGGGTTAAACTCCATCAGTGCCACAACCGTCAACCCCGTCACGCCCCCTCCTGACTGGGCCCCCAATGGCCCTGTACAAACTTTCCCCTTACGGGCTCTTTTGGGCAGCCCCGCATTCAGGGAAAGTTTTATAACACGATTTGCCGATTTACTCAATACCGCTTTCCAACCCTTTTACATCAACGATATCGTTGATACATTTGATGCCAGGGTTGGGCCCTACCTGTATGAACATTACAGAAGATGGCACCGCCCCACACCTGCATTGTATTCGGAGCACGTGCAGCATCTGCGCGATTTTGCAGCGCTCAGGGCAACGTATATGCGAAACCATATGGTGGATTTCTTTGAACTTGACGGAAGCTACAACCTTAATTTAAATGTAGCTTCAGGAAATGGCATCTTAAGGGTCAACTCTATTGAAGTAAAGCAAGGAGGTCTTGCCATTCCTGACCCCGCGTTTCCATGGGATGGGGTGTATTTTAACGGGCTGCCCATTGAGATTGAGGCTTTGCCTTTGCCCGGATATCGGTTTAGCCACTGGGAAGGGTCCGTAAACACCGAGGATAATGTTATTGGCCTTAATCCGGATACCGATATTGCTCTTACAGCCCATTTCGTTCCTCATTACCAACCCGAGCTCATTTCTTTCTGGTACTTCAATACAGATCTGCCAAACGACACTCCCCTGGAGCAAATTTCACCATGGTTTTCCCTGAACCCAAACAGTTCCCTTTATTATCATTCATGCCTGGACGGGTATCCGTTCTCCAGCGGTCATCCCTTGTGGAGGAAAGCTTCCATGGAAAGACGAAACAGTCCTACTCCCATAAACTATTTTCCGGAAGGAAACAACAACATCCCTTTCCATGCTTCTGACATGAGAGGGATACAAATCAGGCAGCCATTAGCCGATAACGGCAAGACAAACCAGCTGTATTTTAACCTGCCCACATCGGGGTTCAGGGATATTGTTTTCAGCTTTGCAGCCAAAGACGAGGGCGCAGCGGAAAACATCACCCTGGAGTATGCCCTGGATCATAGCCATGAAAACTGGATTCAGATACAGTTGTCGGATTTCGAGAGCAAACTCGAAAATTATTACAAATTATTTTCTGCCGACTTTTCGGGCATTCCCGAAGTGGAAAACAATGAGGAATTCACACTAAGGATATCCTTTGAAGGGGAAAATCTTGAAGAAGACCAGGGGAACCGGGTTGTGTTTAATAATTTCAGCTTACATGGTGTGCTTTTGGAAACTCTGGTGCAGGAAACAGACTACACAAATCAACGCCTTACCTTCTATCCGAACCCTGCTGAAAATGGCATAATTTATCTCACTGACTTTATGGATGTAATGCTTTACGATACAAACGGGCGACTGGTAAGAAATTTCGTCCATACCCGGCAGGTTTCGTTAGAGGGGCTTTCTCCGGGCATTTACATACTAAGGAATACCGCGGGCCAGAGCGGCAAAGTGGTTGTGCCGTTGCAGTGATGGCGGAGCAGGTTGTGCCACTCCTGCCTCCATCCATACCGGCGTTATTGGAACCACTTTTCAATCCTCAACTTTCCTGATATCCGGCAATTTGCATTATACTGCACACTCACATATGCCCTTTCAGGAGCAGTCGAACCCCCTCTCCCGGATTTTGCATACCGTGGAAAACAACTTCCCTGTATTCCCACCATCACAACAGAAAACAAAGCAAGAAAGAAATAATTCTCTATTTACCGGATAGAAACCGTGCTCCGTGTTAATAAATGTTTATTTTTGACAAAGATTAAAGAGAATGCCATATGCCAAATACAAAGGGCTTAGGATAACCATGCTGTCAATCTATTGCATGCATAGGTATTGTGTTAATAAGTGCATAAAATTGCAGATATACTAACCAATATAGGAAAGCAATGAGGAAGTTTGTTTGCCACAAAAACATCATAATAAGGTTTATTGGATTATACCTTATGGGATTATTAATATTTATAGCTGCCTGGTATTTAAGTTTTTACTTATTCCCGGAAGGATTAATGAGAGACACGAGCCTTGCGTCAAAATTGGCTGGGAGCGACATTTCTGTGAGTATCGGAAAGGAACTGACACGGATATTTATCGTTAATCTTATAATGAGTACGGTCATAGTTTTATTTAACTTATCCTTTAGAGTAAATAAAATACCATTAGGGTATCTGATTCCCCCAATTTGGTTCTTACTGTATGGGCTTATTCTCGGGTCAAACTCCTTCACATTTGCTATGGCAGAGAGAATTGCTCCATCCTTATCTGTTTTGGGACGAAGTGGACTTTATGAACTGGCAGCCTACACCTTAATTACGGTTTCTACATATAATATTTCAAGGTTCGAGATAAAAGCACTTTTTAAAACCAATCCTGAAAAGATCAATAAACCGGTAGTTTTGCGGCGTCAGCAATATATAGCATTAATCCTCGCCTTGATTATTTTGTTTGTTTCAAACATCAAGGAAACCCTTATGATTTACAACCAAACATAAAATGATAGAGACTACTACTAATTTCGTGGATAAGACTATGTTTTGATAATAAATTAGATGCAGTTCGTCCGTAGACGGAAGACGGAAGACGGAAGACAAAAAAATCCACTTCGGCCTTCTGCCTATATCAATTAAATCAATGTAATTCGTATTTCTTTCCACTAAAAGTGCAGTAGAACCAAATGATATTCTAATCATACGTGAAGAAAAGAATGAAATTGAGAACCCAATAAAAACTAACAAAAGGTAATTATGATTACTTACGTTAGATTCAGTCTTCTGTTTTTTGTAATTCATTTTGTGTGTTACATAATTGCAGGAGTAATAGATCTTCAACTGGCAAAGAAGATGTATGCTGGTAAAAACCGCTTGTACAAATCTTTCTTCAGAGATATGGACGATAAAAAGGAAAGCATGCGAATCGCAAAATTATTAATCCCATCACAATTTGTGAGGGCCATCGTTATGTCCATGGTTTTGTATCCGATACTTCCATATTTAGAAGAACTATCTTTTACAATGCAATTTGTTTTTATGGTTTCCTTAATGTTTGTGTATGCAGATTTTGCCAGTGCAATTCCTTTTTCCAATACCATTGAAGGGATAGTATATTTGAAAAAAGAATTTTTAGAGAAACGGGTTTTCTGGACAATTCAGCTTGAAGCGATTTTATATAGCCTGATGTTTGGATTGTTATCAGCCTGGCTCCTGTTTTAGCAGACACTAATGGAAAGACATAGTAAGATGAACCGAGTCATGACAATAATTTTGACACACACGCGGATGATTATAATTCGCAGCATAGTAAAACATGCAGTATGAATAGTGTTGGCGAGCTCTCCCGCTTGAGCGGGAACCGACTTAATCAAATTTAAACAGATGAACCGAGCTATGACAAAAATTTTGACACACACGCGGATGATTATAATTCGCAGCATGGTAAAACATTTAGTCAGTGTATTGTTGGCGAGCTCCATCTGACCGACTTAATCAAATTTAAACAGATGAACCTTGCATGCGCA
>SLPR01000567.1 GCA_007131895.1 Bacteroidales bacterium
AACGTAGTGAGAAGTCTATCCCGATTTAATTCGATTTTTTTTTATCGGTCACTAATGATAAAAAGAAAAAAAATCAAATCTTTTGTTGTTTGCAAAAAACATTTCGTAATTTTGCGAAATGATAAAATGATTGCTAAAAATAATTTTAATTATACGAATTATGATAATAAAAATTCTGGGAACAGGTTGCCCCAAATGCAAAACCCTTGAAAGCTTAACCAAAGAGGTGGTTAATGAAAACAATTTTGAAGCAGAAATCTCCAAAGTAGAAGATATCATGCAAATCATGAACTACGGTGTATTGTCGACCCCGGGTTTGGTTATCAATGAAAAAGTAGCCATCAGTGGGCGCGTACCCTCAAAAGATGAAATAAAAAAACAAATCGAAAAACACCTGAATGGATAAGAAAATTGAATTACCTGCTGAATTGCAGGAAATCGCAAGGTTTGCAAAAGCCTTGAGCCATCCTGTAAGGGTTTATATCCTCAAAAAGCTATCACGTCTTAACGCTTGCTGTTATAGCGGAGATTTGGTGGATGAGCTACCGGTGGGCAGGTCTGCCTTGTCTCAGCATCTCAAAGAATTAAAGCATGCGGGTTTGATACAGGGTGAAATTGAAGCACCCTTTATTAAGTATTGCCTGAACCATGAGAACTGGCAGAAGCTTCAATCAGCTTTTGCTGAATTCCTGAATGAAGAAGTGGAAAAATAATAAACTGAAATTATATATATACTGCAGGCGAAGCAAATATCTGTTGTTGGGTTATGATTTTTTCATATAGTCTCTGTGGTTAATTAACATCAAATAAATTTTTTAAACCATCATTTCACAATTTTGCGAAATACTAAAATGTTTGTATGGAAACCAGAAAAGAAATAAAAATATTAGTGTGGATTGTTATTCTCTTTGTCGTTGCCTTTTTCCTGCCCTATGAGAGTACACGATTTATGACCGCAGTGGTGGCTACTTTTGATTTGGTAAAGTGGTATGCCCGAGAGCATGTGGTTTTGTGTCTGTTGCCAGCCTTTTTCATTGCCGGGGTTATTTCGGTTTTTGTAAGTCAGGGTTCTGTATTGAAATACTTTGGGGCCAATGCCAAAAAGTGGCTGGCCTATAGTGTAGCCTCCGTTTCAGGTACGATTCTGGCGGTTTGCAGTTGCACTATTCTTCCGTTATTTTCGAGCATACACAAGCGTGGCGCAGGTTTAGGACCTGCTGTAGCTTTTCTTTACTCCGGACCGGCCATCAACATCCTGGCCATTATTCTTACGGCTCGCATCCTGGGTTTTGAAATGGGAGTTGCCCGTATTATTGGTGCGGTTACATTTGCCGTAGTAATAGGTATAGTCATGTCGTTGATATACCGCAAAGAAGAAAAAGCAAAAAGAGAGGAACAGATGAATATTATACTGCCTCCCGAAAAACGACCCATGTGGCAAACCTCTTTTCATTTTTTCACCCTGGTACTTATCCTTGTTTTTGCCAACTGGGGCAGTCCTTCCAGTGATGATACATCCAGTGCCTGGTATTATATATGGGCCTACAAATGGTACATCACAGGGTTTTTCTCCTTATTTCTGGCTTATTCATTGATTTTTATTCTGAAAATAAAATGGCAATGGGTACTGGGTGCTGTTGTTGCCACTGCCATTTCTGCATTGCTGGCAACCCATTTTATCTCAGACCCGAAACTTGCGCCTATAGTGCCTATGCTGGTTGGGATAGCGGCATTAAGCATCATTACCCTGTATGATAAGAGAGACGAAGAAAACAGAGAATGGACCCTGTCTTCCTGGGAGTTCACAAAACAGATTATGCCTTTGCTTGCGGTGGGTGTTATAACTGCCGGTTTCCTATTGGGTTCTACCCACGACGATGTTGCTATCCCCGGTATCATCCCCAATGAATGGATTGCATGGCTGGTAGGTGGCAATTCTGTATTTGCCAATTTCTTTGCTTCCATCGTGGGTGCTTTTATGTATTTTGCTACCCTTACCGAGGTGCCCATTTTACAAGGCTTGATAGCCTCCGGCATGGGCAAAGGTCCTGCACTGGCATTGCTACTGGCTGGTCCTTCGCTTTCGCTGCCCAATATGCTGGTTATACGCGGCGTAATGGGAACAGAGAAAACACTGGTTTATATTGTATTGGTAGTAATTATGGCCACTATTTCGGGCATGATCTATGGAAGCTTTTTTTAATGTTTAACAAATAAATATCGAAATGAATACAACAGACAAACCCCAATTGCAGGAATTTGCAATAGAAGGAGTAAAGCATATCAACCCTTCCGATGCTTTTGAAGCTCTTAAAAATGGTAAAGCCATGCTGATTGATGTGCGGGAAGAAGACGAAGTAAAGCGGGAATACATTCCACTTGACAATGTATTGAACCACCCTATGACGGTTATCATGGAACGATTGCCCTACATTGCCAAAGACCAGCATATTATTCTGGGTTGCCCGGGTGGTGTGCGGAGCTCGAAAGTGGCCAACCTGCTCAATCTGCAGGGATATCCCAATGTAGCAAACCTTGACGGCGGTTTTGATACGTGGAAGGCAAAAGGTTTTCCCATGAAAAGTAATTCTGTTGCAAGCAGCGGATGTGGCTGTGGTTGCAACCCTGTCCCCGAAAAAAACAATGGGGGTTGTTGCTGATTTTTGAACAAGCCCTCCGTGGGAGAGACCTCCAAGGTTTTCAAAACCTTGGAGGTCTTGGAAAATAAAAAACAAATCAAAAGGGGTAAAATAAATAACAAATTATCGCATACTATGATCAAAAAAATAGAATTCTTCCTTATCACAGCTGTTATGATGGTCTTTCTGGCTGCAACGCAAGAAGGCGTTTATGGTCAGAAGGTTACTGCTGTTTCATCGCAGGAGTTTTTTGAGAATTACCTGCATCTGCTTGAGGATGGGGAAACGGTAATTATTGATGGCCGTACCCAAAGGATGTTTTCAGAGGGTCATCTGAAAAATGCCATTAACATTGATGCAGACGACACCAGCCTGGTTCCGTTGCTTGAGCAGCACCTGGATGAACCTTTGATCGTGGTATATTGCACCACTGTGAGGCGTACCACCGACATTGTAAATGCCCTGAGAGACATGTACGAGGGTGAAATAATGTATATCAACGACGGATTGCGTGGCTGGAAAAGCAATGGATATCCTGTTTGCGGTATTTCTCCCTTAAGCCCAAAAGAAGACATTGAGGAAGTTTTGCAAAACAATGGTCAGTGATGCAAAAGGATCGAATCCCCATTGGTGCAAGGGCTCCAGCGGCAGAGTATAAGAACAATAGAAAAAGCAGGTAAGAAAAGGCAGACTGGTTTTAGATGTAAATTACGTCACTTGCAATAGCCTTTGTATATTTGTATATTCCTGCCCTGAGTTGGCAGTAAATCAATCCTCAAATCCAGACACAAACAGCCCATTTTTAATCTTATTGTTATGACAGATCTTTTCAAGAATCACGGAATACAAATCAAAGGGATCCTTTCTCTCACTCCACGCGAAACCCATGAGTTGGTTCATAAAGGTGCCTTCCTGATAGACCTGCGCGATACTGATTTTGTTGATTACAAAGCTTTTGATGTGCCCAATGTTCTTATTCTTCCAAAGGAAGGGTTTGAAAAGCACCTTGATAAACTCGATAAAGAAGGCTATTATGTCCTGGCTGATTCTTCCGGGTTGAACAGCCGCGGCTTTGTTCAGAAAATGCTTGACATTGGATTTATGCATGCAGCAAGCATGGGTGGCGGATTTATAGAGTGGGAGAGGGATGGATTGCCTGTGCGTGTGGATGTAAATGAGCGCCTTTCAGGTTCTTGCGCCTGCCAGTTGAAGCCCAGGGAACGGGAAAAATAGTGAAAAGTGAAAAGCTGGAGCGAAGCACAAGTTGAACGACGTGAAATCCCGAAACTAAAAGGCTTCGGGATCCCGCAACCACTGGGATGCGGGATGAGTAGTGAAACTTCTTAATCGAACCAGGGAAATAATACAGAAGCTTCCGGTTGCTCAGCAAGCTGGAAGTTCCTGACCCACCCCGGGAACAGGAAGCTCCTGCCAGGGACTACCAGCTACCTGAATCCTTGTAAGTATTATCCTTTGCTCATTCTGAACCACCCTAACCTCCGCACAATGACTCAGATGAACCACCTCAAACGGGAGTGAGGGGTCAAACTCAAAAGCAGCGCGAAATACCGGGCTGCACTCTACAACTCCTTCGGGCGAATAGCGTGTAATGTGGTAATAACCATCCTCCCTTCTTGCAATATGAAACCAGGAACCTCCACCTTCTCCTGAAAGCCATTGGGCTTTTTCGGGGATGGCAGCACTTCGTGCGGGTTGAGGTAATGTTCCCGATAAGGCAGATTTATCAGGTTTTTGGGCAGGGTAAAACAGCTCCCAGGTTTGTAGGGTTGAAATCCGGGTTTTGTGGGGCAATGCATTCACATTGCTCATGGGGGTAGGAGTGAGGGGTACATTGTATTTCAGCTTCAGGGTATGTCCTGTTTGGGGGTTACCGGCCAGAATAACGGTGTGTACAAAGCGGGAACAGTTAGACCCTTTAGCTATAAAAGGACCATAAGGAATAGGGCTTTCTTGCTGCATTTGCAGGGCTTTACGATAAGCCCTTTGGAAATCCACTTCTGTATAGGAACCATATAAATCTCCATTGCCATGGCAAGCCTGGTTTTGATGAAGAAATCCGAGTATTTCATGCAGATTTTCCATAGACTTCCCATCTTTGGTTATCCTGGCAATAACAGGCAAATCAAGGTCGTGATCAGTATGGACACTTCGCACCCTGCCATGC
>SLPR01000303.1 GCA_007131895.1 Bacteroidales bacterium
TACCTTTGCACCCTTATTTTTATAAATGTAAAAGAAAATGCACAATATTCGTAATATTGCAATAATCGCTCACGTAGACCACGGCAAAACCACATTGGTAGACAGACTTCTGCACCAGGGAAAACTCTTCAGGGACAACCAGGAAACCGGAGATCTTATCATGGACAGCAACGATCTGGAACGTGAAAGGGGTATTACAATTCTGTCAAAAAACTGCTCAGTAAGGTACAATGACATAAAAATCAACATTATTGACACTCCCGGTCACTCCGATTTTGGGGGAGAAGTGGAACGTGTACTCAACATGGCCGATGGTGTACTGCTCATCGTAGATGCTTTTGAAGGCCCCATGCCCCAGACCCGTTTTGTATTGGAAAAAGCCATTCAGCTCCACAAAAAACCCATCGTGGTGGTCAACAAGGTGGACAAACCCAATTGTGATCCCGAATTAACCCAGGAAAAAGTTTTTGACCTGATGTTCTCTCTCGATGCCACAGAGGATCAGCTGAACTTTCCAACAGTATATGGTTCGGCCAAAGAAGGATGGATGGGCCCCGACTGGTCTACGCCTACAGAAGATGTTTCCTACCTTCTTGATATGATACTTGAACACATTCCCCCGGCACCACAACTGGGGGGAAATACGCAGATGCAGATTACATCGCTTGACTACAGTTCCTACCTGGGTCGTATTGCAGTGGGAAGGCTTACCCGGGGAAAACTTGCCCCTAACCAGCAGGTATCGCTGGTAAAAAGAGATGGTACAATCAAGAAGGCCCGAATTAAAGAACTATACGTATTTGAAGGCCTTGGCAAAGAAAAGGTCAAAACGGAAATAGAGTCCGGAGAGATCTGTGCTGTATTGGGTATGGAAAACTTTGAGATCGGTGATACCATTGCAGATTTTGAAGCGCCCGAAGGGATGTTACCCATTTCCATCGACGAGCCTACCATGAGCATGCTCTTTACCATCAACAATTCACCCTTCTTCGGAAAAGATGGTAAGTTTGTTACTTCGCGCCATTTGCGCGACCGGTTGTTTCTGGAAACAGAAAAAAACCTGGCCATGCGCGTTGAACCTACCGATTCTGCTGATTCCTATATGGTTTACGGAAGGGGTGTATTGCACCTTTCTATCCTGATCGAGACCATGCGCCGCGAAGGATATGAATTGCAGGTAGGCCAGCCCAGGGTGATTATTAAGGAAGTTGATGGGGTTAAGCATGAACCGGTGGAATACCTTACCGTGCATGTACCTGAACAATTTGCCGGAAAAGTAATCGAAATGGTATCGCAGCGCAAGGCTGAGTTGGTAAATATGGAAAACAAGGGCGAACGCACCCATCTGGAATTTGAAATGCCTTCACGGGGTCTTATCGGTTTGCGTTCCAACATGCTAACTGCCACCGAAGGCGAAGCTGTAATGTCGCACCGGCTCAAAGGATTTGAACCCTACAAAGGAGATTTTCAGCGCAAGCGTAACGGAGCCATCATTGCCATGGAAACTGGCACGGCCATAGCTTATTCTATTGATAAACTGCAGGACAGAGGCAAGTTCTTTATCGATCCGGGCGAAGATATTTATGCCGGACAGGTGATTGGTGAGAATAACAAACAAGAAGACCTCATCGTAAACCTGACCAAAACCAAAAAACTGAGTAACGTAAGAGCCTCAGGATCTGATGACAAAGCTGTCATTGCTCCTGCTGTCAAATATTCAATGGAAGAAGCCCTTGAATATATTGCAGAAGATGAGTTTGTAGAATTTACTCCTGCCAAAATAAGAATGCGCAAGATCATCCTCGATGAGCACGAGAGAAAAAGACAAAAAAAATAGCCTTTTTTTCCTGCAAGGATGTGATGGTTTTGTTCGCTTTTGTCGGGTAAATACTTACTAATTTTGTTCCTTGATTTCGAATAAAATATTTTTGTAACACGCATAAACGTATGACAAAATCAATCACATCCCCCCGCATTGCTTTACTGGTTATTCTTATATGGTCAGCGGCAGGTTTTAATGCTACTGCCGCAATGGATAAACCGGAATTACCACATGGGTTTCAGCCAGGTTTTATCATCACCCTGGAAAACGATACCATTCATGGACTGGTAGAATTTGGCACCTCCAGAAATTCCCATCTGAGGTGCCGGTTTATGCACTCTGCTGCTGATGAGGTTCAGACTTTTGGCCCCCGTGAACTCAATGGTTACGGTTTTGGGGAAAAACTGGTTTTCAACACCAAAGCCATCGACCTGAAAACCTTTCTCAAACATGTGGATTTCGATATCAATCAGTTGCAGGAAGATGATGAAATAATCCACTTGCTTCAGCACTTTGATTTTGTGTTTAGCGACCCGGAATCTGATGTTGAACCGGTATTACAGACAGCAGATGGAAACCCCATTACGCTGCAGCCACTATTTATGAAAGTGATCCTTCTGAGTGAGGTATCGATGTATTCATACGGCACGCTGTTTTTTGCCCAGCCGAAGGAGGGTGAGGTATACCTTCTCAGACAGATACACAGCGAAGTTGTCAGGGGCGGCACTACTTACAGAATCACCACCAACGAATACCTTGGAATCCTGAATCTACTCACCCAAAACTGTCCGCAGGTGAACGCCGAAGTTATGGGAACAAGGTTTACTCTCAAGGCCATCAGAGACATACTTATCAGTTACAATGAATGTATTGAATATCCTTTATGGCTGCCTCAGCCTGAACCTCCTGCTGTAAGAATAAACCCCGGAATTACTTTGCATTCAGGACTATCTTCCCTCTCTTTTAAAACCAACCCCAGACTTGTGCCTGCTGACGGACGCAGAAGCGAAGTCGCAACAACATTATACCCGGGAATTTACGTTGATATTGTATTCCCCCGAAGCAATAACATGGTCAATCTGTCGCTGGGGATGCAGCTAATGACCCTGGAGTTCAGCGACTATACTTTCATTGAAAATCCGATTCAGGGACATTTTAAACAAGACCAGTACTTCCTGAAACAATCCTATCTCACGGTGCCTCTCGAACTACACTACAGGCCATTTAAAAGCAATTTTCACACTTCCTTTATTGCAGGTGCTAACCTGAATTTCAACATCGGAGAGGACCACATCAATCAGACAACCGGCATTGCCGAAGATACCGGGATAGTGGTTTACACTAACTACAGAACCTTCCATAACAGTAAAACATTTAACCCTGGCATTATAACAGGGTTCGATGTCAGAAAGTCGCTGGGCTGGAATTTTTATATCGCTGCGGGTGTCAGGTACGAAATAACTTCAAATGTTTTTAATATCCGGGATAACCAAAAAATCAGCGTCCACCTTACCGAACAATCCAATATACAATCTTTCACTTTTAAGATTTCGATTATGAGAGAGTTTGACAATCTCTTCCAATAGTACTACAATAAGCAGTGACAATCCAATTTATCCTACCTTTACTGGTGATGAAAAAAAAACAGTCTGTGCTTCATATTGCCCTGCCGGCCATGAACGAGCGGGACTACATTGAAAAAACCCTTGATTGCATTAAGAAGCAAAACCTCAGGGACTTTCACACCTGGGTTTGTGTCAATCAACCCGAAAGTTATCATACCAACCCTGAGAAAAAGCACATCTGCGAAAACAATGCCCGCACACTGGAATTGCTCAGCAATTATGATCTTGTCAATCTGCACCTGCTCGACCACACATCTCAAAACCAGGGATGGCAGGAGGGCAAACTGGGAGTGGGAATGGCACGCAAAACCCTCATGGATGCCATTGCTGCCGATGCAAGTCCTGACGACATCATTGTTTCCATGGATGCTGACACAATATTTGAAACAGAATACCTGGCCTCAGTAAAGAAACAATTTGATGAAAACCCTGGTGCCCTGGCACTTGCCAACCCCTATTACCATCCGCTGGTAAGTGATGAACCCACCAGTAGGGCTATGCTCAGGTATGAAATTTACATGCGTTACTATGCGCTGAACATGCGCTTTACCGGCACGCCCTATTGCTTCAGCCCCCTGGGATCGGCCATGGCAGCAAGGGTAAGTGCTTACAGAAAAATTAACGGCCTCACCCCCAAAAAAAGTGGCGAAGACTTTTACTTCCTGCAGAAAATGGTAAAAGCAGGCCAGGTACTCATGCATAACGATCAGGTGGTTTATCCCGGAACCCGTCTTTCCGACCGTGTGTTTTTCGGAACAGGACCGGCCATGATAAAAGGTATGGCTGGTCAGTGGTCGGCTTATCCTCTTTTCAATCCGGAGCTTTTTGACATGGTTAAGCAAACCCTTGATCTTTTCCCCACGCTCTTTCACCATCCATGCCCCACCCCAATGGACGGGTTTTTCGAATCCCAGTTTCATGAGCCGGATATTTTTAAACCCTTGCGCAAAAACCATAAAGACCCACACAGATTTATCAAAGCCTGTCATGAAAAGATTGACGGATTGCGTATATTGCAGTTTCTGAAAGCAGAACACGCGCTTAATCCACGAAATGACGAAGACAACCTTGCTGCTTTTTTGGTAAAATATTTCCCTGATGCAGAGATTCACAGTGAACTAAAAGATGTAAGTTTTTTGTATTCGGACGTGGATAAGTTAAATAAAATCCGTAATTTTCTGTTTGAAACCGAACTGAAAATACAGAAAGATGAACCGAGCCATGACAATAAGTTTTGACACACACGCGGATGATCATACTTTCGCAACAGGGTAAAACATACAATACGGATATTGTTGGCTATTTATCCCGCTGAAAAAGCGGGACAGGCATCTGGCTGGTTTAATCAAATTATAAACAGATGAAAAATCCAAAA
>SLPR01000223.1 GCA_007131895.1 Bacteroidales bacterium
ATCGGGTTCCCAGGTTTTGTGTTCTGCCACAAAGCCATCATCTTCCTTCATAAGCTCTTCGCGCAAAAACCCGTTGTTGTCATAACCAAAAACATACTCCTGCGTAATATTTCCCTCGGCATCGTAATGAATTTCTGACATCACCTTGTCTTTATCACCGTAAACGGTTTTCGAAAACAGATACTCGCGCTCATCCAGTTGGCTTTCGGCAGCAGATTTCAACAATATTTCCTTCTTGTATACCAGGGTTTCTTTAATCCGGGGTTTCGACATAAAGCTCAATTTTTATATTCTTAGACATAATTTTTACACAACCCGCAGCAATCAATGAATTCAATACTCTGAAAATCAATACGGGTATTAGTTTTTTTAACTAAAGGGCAAAGATACGTATTCTGAAAATAACTCTAAATTTACCGTGTCAATTCAAAAAAACTATTTAGTGCCCGAAAGAAAACTACCAATTTTTCCAATCCAATCATCACTTAACACTAACAATCCATGTTGCAAAAACTTTCTTTTTATGGTGTATTATCAATGGCACTGTTGCTTATGACACAATGCACACAGGACCGTCCCCTGCAATATCCTGAGACCAGGATGGACGACATTGCCGACAATTTCTTCGGGACAGAGGTTCCTGATCCTTACCGCTGGCTGGAAGACGACAACTCTGCCGAAACCAAAGCCTGGGTTACAGCCCAGAACGAAGTAACTTTCGGGTACCTGGAGAACATCTCTTTCCGCAGTAAAATCAACGATCGTCTCACAGATTTGTGGAATTACGAACGTTACAGCACTCCCTGGAAAAAAGGCGACTACTACTTTTACTACAAGAATGACGGTATGCAGAACCAGAGTGTTTTGTATGTACGGGAGGGCCTTGAGGGTAAATCACGCGTTTTGCTCGATCCCAACGCTATGTCGGAAGAAGGGATTATTTCCATTGGAAGACTTGGAATTTCCAATGACTCCAAATATCTGGCCTACAGCATCTCCAAAGGAGGTTCTGACTGGAATGAGATTTTCGTGATGGAAATTGCCACCGGTAAAATTCTTGAGGACCATATAAGATGGGTTAAGTTCAGTAACATTTCCTGGGAAGGAGAAGGGTTCTATTACAGTCGCTATGACGAACCCGCCTCCGGTGAAGAGCTCTCAGCAGCCAACGAGTTCCACAAAGTGTATTACCACAAGCTGGGTACATCTCAGGAGGATGACCGGCTGGTTTACTGGAATCCCAGGCATCCAAGAAGAAATTACGGGGTTGTCACCACAGAAGACGAACGTTTTGTAATTCTCAGCGAATCGCAGAGCACCAGAGGCAACGCGCTGTATGTGAAAGACAACCAAAAGCCGGGAGCTGATTTTGTACAAATTATCGATGGGTTTGAATACAGCAATCGCGTTATAGACAATATTGACGGCAAGTTGCTGGTAATGACCAACCATTCGGCCCCCATGAACAGGGTAGTTCTGATTGACCCTGCCCGTCCCGCTCCATCAAGGTGGCAGGAAGTTATTCCCGAAGCAGAAAACGTTCTCCGTGGAGTTTCTCTTATCGGCGGAAAAATCATTTCCACCTACCTGCAGGATGCGCACAGCGTAGCTTACATCCACACTATGGACGGTACCAAAGAAGCTGAAGTTGAGTTGCCCGCGCTGGGCTCGCTGGGAGGTTTCAGTGGCAACAAAGACGACAATACTGCATTCTTTTCCTTCTCCTCATTCAACTTCCCCTCTACTGTTTTCAAATTTGATGTTAACGCCAATACTTACGAAGCATACTTTGCCCCTGAACTGGATTTCACCCCTGAGGATTATGAAATCAGGCAGGTGTTTTATACCAGCAAGGATGGCACACAGGTACCCATGTTTATCGTGCACAAGAAAGGGATTGAGCTCAACGGTCAGAACCCTACCTTACTTTACGGATATGGGGGATTCAATTCCAGTCTTACGCCCGGGTTCAGCCTTTCACGGCTCATTTTGCTCGAAAACGGTGGTGTTTATGTAATGGCCAACCTGCGCGGAGGTGGAGAATACGGCAAAGCCTGGCATGATGCAGGCCGTCAGCTCAACAGGCAAAACGTGTTTGACGATTTTATTGCCGCAGCTGAGTACCTGATCGAGGAAGGTTATACCTCACCGGAAAAACTGGCCATCCAGGGAGGTTCCAATGGCGGACTTCTGGTAGGTGCTGCCATGGCGCAACGTCCGGAGCTGTTCAAGGTTGCATTCCCGGCAGTAGGCGTGCTGGATATGCTTCGCTACCATCTTTTCACTATCGGGTGGGCCTGGGCCGATGATTATGGCACCAGCGAAGAGGAAGTACATTTCCACAATCTTTACGCCTACTCTCCACTGCACAACCTGGAGCAAGGGGTCAACTACCCTGCTACTCTTATCACCACTGCCGATCACGACGACAGGGTGGTACCTGCACACAGTTTTAAATTTGCTGCAGAATTGCAGCGCCGTCACGAAGGCAACAACCCTGTGCTTATCCGCATTGACGTGGATGCAGGACACGGCGCAGGAAAACCCATCTCAAAGGTAATTGAAGAACAAACCGACATCTGGTCTTTCATGTTCTCCAACATGGGAATTAAACCCAGATACTAAAAAAGCTTATAATTGAAACAGAAAAAGGGCTGTCAGATGAATACTGACAGCCCTTTTGATTTGGTATAGAAATAAGTGTGTTTACCTGACAATGGTCATTTCCTCTATCAAATGACCGGCACCGGCAAACTTGTCAATGACAAACAGTATGTATCGTGCATCCACATTGATACAACGCTGCACCTGGTGTTCAAAAAGAATATCTCCGCTCATGGCTTCCCAGTTGCCGTCGAATGCAAGACCGATAAGATTGCCTTGTCCGTCGAGCACAGGACTGCCTGAGTTGCCTCCGGTAATGTCGTTATTGGAAATAAAGTTAACAATCACGGTTTCATTGCTGCTGTATTCGGCATAATCTGCTGCCAGATAGAGTTGGGTTAACTTTTCCGGGACCACAAACTCATGATGGTTAGGATCTTCTTTTTCCATTACACCTTCCAGGGTGGTAACATAGTCAAAATACACTGCATCAGAAGGCCAGTAGCCGCGCACCGAGCCATAGGTGAAACGCATGGTACCATTGGCATCAGGATAAAACATCCCTTCCGGGTCCATTTCCCTGAGACCACGAATAAACAAACGCCTGGCTTTCTCCAGGATTTCGTTGTACTCCGCCATCTGGTTTCTCACTTCAGAAGCCTGCTCGTTAAGTGCAGATGTCATTCTGAATGCCCAGTCATTCTGAAGGGTTTTCAGCCTGGGCTTGTCAAGAAACTTCTCCAGGGCATCGGGTGAAGCAAAAACAGACTTTTTATATACTTCGTCAGCAAAACGGTTAAAATCTCCCTTGAATTTCCGGACAACCTCGTTAAAGATGTCAGGTCTGAGGTTTGCAGGAACATTCAGATAATATGTCTGCATCATAGCAGCAAAGAGTTGCCTGTCTACATCCGAATCATGACTTCGGTAAAATCTATCAACAAAATCCCTCAACCTGCGGGTTTCATCCGCTATATCTTCGGCAGATGCTTTGCCTTTCAGAAGAGTTTCAAGCTGGCCGTATGCTCCTGCCATTCGCAACACATCGGGTCCGGTAAGAATGGCCTCCCTGTGAATGTAGTTGAAGGACTGAAAACTTTCAAAGCCATTATATGCCTGAGCGAACATGTCCATCACCTCGCCGTATTGATCCCTGCGTGAGGGATTCTGCGACACCCAGTTAACAAAATCCTCTTCGGTCATCTTCTTGGAATGGGCAACATTGTTGCGTTCCAGGGAATTGCTCATTCCAATAAAATTTTTCCAATAGTTGGAGATACCCGATTGCCGTGAAGCATACATAATGCGTATTTCATCGCTTTCAGCCATGGCCGCCTCAATGACATCCAGTTTTTCACGACGGATATCAATGCGAATGGGGAGCTCTGTGTTGAGTTTATATTCAATGCCGTAAGAAGTAAGGTACCTGTCGGTTGAACCGGGAAAGCCCAGCACCATGGCAAAATCACCCTCTTGTACACCTTTGATGGACAAGGGCAGGTGGTGTTTGGGTTGAAGCGGAATATTATCTTCGTGATATTCGGCCGGTGAGCCATCCGGCGCCGTGTAAACCCTGAAAAGGGCAAAATCGCCGGTATGGCGGGGCCACATCCAGTTGTCGGTATCGCCTCCAAATTTGCCAATTGATGAAGGAGGTGTACCCACCAGTCTTACATCGTCAAAACGCTCGTAGGAAAAAAGGTAAAATTCATTACCTGCAAACATCGGACGAACGTTGGCGGTGTAATGGTTTCCTTCGGTAGCCTCTTTTACCAGCGTTTCAGACAGCTCTCTTATGGCGCGGTTTCTTTCTTCAAGGCTCATGTCATCGTTGAGCACTTTGTCAAATTCTTCCGATACATCATTCACTGCCACCAGGAAACGGACAAACAGACCCGGGTTGGGCAACTCTTCTTCCATGCTCATGGCCCAGAAACCATCGGTGAGGATATCATTTTCAGGGGTACTGTGGTATTGAATTCTTCCATATCCGCAGTGGTGATTGGTAAGCAGCAATCCTTGCGAAGAGATAATTTCCCCCGTACATCCGCCACCAAAACTTACAATGGCATCTTTGATGCTTGATTCACTGAAACTGAAGATTTGCTCCCGGGTCAATTCCAGGCCCATCTCCTGCATTTGCTCATAAAGCATGTCATTGATCATAAAGGGAAGCCACATGCCCTCATCTGCTTTTCCCGGGCGCGTAAGGGCCACA
>SLPR01000262.1 GCA_007131895.1 Bacteroidales bacterium
GGGTTGGCGATTTGAAAAGTGCGAAACGGCAAAACTAAACCTGACCATTAAAACAAAATAATAATTATACATCATTCCCTACCATGCAAAAACCGGAAATAAAAGAAGCACTTTTTGGAAAAACACTCAACCAACTCCAGGAAATAGTAAACGCAGCCGGCATGCCTGGTTACACAGCCCGGCAGATCGCCGACTGGTTGTACAAAAAAGAAATCAGCAGTATTTCGGAGATGAGCAACCTTTCCAAAGCGCATCGCGAATTGCTGCAGGAGAAATACTCATTGGGGCTGTCCGAACCGGTGAAGGTGGAGACTTCTGTGGATGGCACCAAAAAGTATTTGTATCGTTCGCATTTGGGCAAGTTTATCGAAGCAGCCTACATTCCGGAAAGCAACCGCAGCACTTTGTGTGTTTCCTCGCAGGTGGGATGTAAGATGGGTTGCCTTTTTTGCATGACCGGCAAGCAGGGTTTCCAGGGGCAACTCAGTGCCGGAGAAATTGTGAACCAGATCAAGAGCCTGCCCGAACGCGACCAGCTGACCAACATTGTGTACATGGGCATGGGCGAACCTTTCGACAATCTGGAGGGGGTAATGCAAAGTCTGGAAGTACTCACGGCTGAATGGGGATTTGGCATGAGTCCCAAGCGCATTACCGTATCTACCATCGGGATTGTTCCGGCCATGAAAACTTTCCTGGAAAACAGCAACTGCCACCTGGCGGTGAGCCTCCATTCTCCTTTTGAGGAAGAAAGACAAAAACTCATGCCCATAGAGAATGTATATGCCCTGCCCGAAGTGTTGAAAACCATCCGGGAATTTCCCATGGGCAAGCAACGTAGAACCTCCTTTGAATACATTGTTTTCAAAGGACTCAACCACAGCCCCCGGCACGTAAAGGAGCTGGCACGGATTCTCAATGGTATCCGCTGCCGCGTCAACCTTTTGTACTTCCACCCTATACCCGATACACCCCTGGAAGCACCCACTGAAAAAGAAATAACGGAGTTTAAAGAGGCCCTGGAAGCCAAAGGGCTTTACACAACCATTCGCAAATCGCGCGGACAGGACATTTATGCTGCCTGCGGAATGCTCTCCACCAAAGAAATGCAAAATAAATAGACACCTGCAGATAGCAGCAGCTTTCTCTGCACATTTGAAGGATGTGCCACATCCGGAATATGGATTACTCGTATCCGATTAAACATCATCTGCCAATTAATGGTAATTATGATGGATACAACCACCTATTCCCTATTGCTTTGATTCCTGTTCCCTATTCCCTATTCCCTGCTCCCAATCTCCTACTTCCATAAAGAAGAAGAATATCCCTCGTTAAGCGTAATTTTTTATTAAAAAATCTTCACTATCTCTCATTTTTTTTATCTTTGTGCGAATTTTCAAGGGAAGACAAAACATACGTTTAACATTTTTTCTGCATAATGGAAACAAGGATACTACCTCCAACCACGATTGTATTGCTTATTGCATCGCTATTGATCATGTACATGCTGATGAGGGTTCTTTTCAAAAATTCTGTTCTGTTCAAGATAGGTATCTCCACTGCCACTGTTATTATCCTGGCCTCTTTCATTTCGGGCATCCAGGTAAAACTGGGCCCTGTGCACAACCTCTGGTCTTTTCCCTTGCAGGTAATGCTTGCTATAGCTGCTTACTCTTACATTTCCGGAAAAGTAAAACGCCCCCTGATGGAATTAAAAGTTCTGGTTGAGAAAATCAGCCATGGGAGCCTGAACATCGGAGTAAGTGATGAAATACTGTCCAAAGATGATGAACTGGGACAAATAGGCAGGGGAATTATGCAGATCAGGAAAGGGTTGAACGAGAAAGCTGTGTTTGCCCAAAAAATCGGGGAGGATGAGCTGAATGTATCCCTACAAAAGCTTAGTGATGAAGACAGTTTGGGTGATGCCTTGCTGCAAATGCAGGAAAGCCTCAAAAAAGCCCGGACCGAAGAACTCCAACGCAAGGAGCAAGATGACAGGCGCAACTGGATTACCGAAGGACAAACAAAATTTGCGCAAATCCTTCGTCAAAACGAAGCAGAAC
The DNA here is from genome assembly GCA_007131895.1 of Bacteroidales bacterium. GTDB lineage: Bacteria > Bacteroidota > Bacteroidia > Bacteroidales > UBA7960 > SKVR01. The sequence goes on from SLPR01000262.1 coordinate 2,070, forward strand.
TGGAAGCGTTATCTTTCCATATCATCAGCAACCTGGTTAAATATATGAAAATCAACCAGGGAGGCATTTTTATGCTCAATGATGATAATAATGACAAACACCTGGAAATGCTGGCCTGTTATGCCTTTGACCGCCGCAAATACATCAACAAAAGAATAGAACCAGGCGAAGGAATGCTGGGCACTTGCTTTCTGGAAGGAAAAACCACTTACCTGACACAACTGCCGCAAGACTATATTCGCATCACCTCTGGGTTGGGTGATGAAAATCCCGGGTCGCTCCTATTGGTGCCACTAAAACTCAACGATGAGGTTTTGGGAGTTATTGAGCTTGCATCTTTTCATCCTTTTGAAAAACACGCTATTGAATTTGCAGAAAAGATAGCGGAAATCATTGCTTCGGCCATTTCCGGACTGAAGGTCAGCACCCGCACCACCATGCTTCTGCAGAAATCGCAACAACAGGCAGAAGAGCTAAGAGCTCAGGAAGAGGAGATGCGACAAAACAAGGAAGAACTTACAGCTACCCAGGAAGCCCTGGAAGAAAAAGAAAGAGAAAGCTACAAAAGGATGAAGAAGATGGAGAAACTCAACAGGATGCTTGCAGATGAGGTAACTTCGCTAAAAGAAAATCAAAAAGCGTTTGGATAAAGACATTTAAGCAGTGGGACAGAATCCCCAGAGGATGCTAAAAAAAAATTGCTGCCTTCAGCGCAACAACCTGCACTTAAGACAGCAATTTTATTTTAATGACCAATAAACCCGCTATTCTTCTGCATCAAGCATTTCACGGACGTTTTTGGAAATTTCATTGGTTTTTCTTCGTGCATCGGCAATGGATTGAGAAGCACTGGCCACCGTTTCATTCCACGTATCTATAGTAGCTGCCTTTACTTTCTCCATTTCCACTTCCAGTAATTCTTTCTGGGTTTTCAGATTTTCTCTTGCTTCCTCTAGTTTTTCGCGGGTTTCTCCGGAGGCTTCCTCCATCTCTTCATTTACATAAGCTATCCGTTGCTCGATATCAATCTTTATTTTATTGATATTCGCAACGGTTTGCTCTTTGGTTTCATCCAGCTTTTTCTTTGCTTCACGATCTTGCCCACCACCGCAGGATACCAGAAAAACAGAAACCAAAAACAAGGTCATCATCGGATAACCATTTCTTAAAAATTCACCTAATTTCTTCATTTTGTATTGTGTTTTTAGCGTTTATAATGATAATTGGACAACCCGGCTAATTACTGCCGTTCTTTATTCGAACAAAAAGAGTAAGATCAATACAATCAATAAAATCAGCATATTATGTGTCAGCTGTGCCAAATCAGCAGACCAGACAGGATACGAAAGTAACAAAATATTGGGATATAAAAAAGCCTTACTTACATGCAAGGTGAGACTTCGGGAATTTTTCAGGAAAAGGATTTCTTATGCATACGGATGTAGTCTGCTACCCTGAGGTCAAAAGCTTCACGAATCATCTGCATAAGCGGATGATGAGGGTCAAAGTCCAGATCATCCACCTTTCTTACCGGTAGCACCTTGCGCGATGTGCCGGAGATAAACAATGCCTCCATCACCACCAGCGAGCGGGCCGGAACTTTCTCTTCCACCACCTCCAGCCCTGAGGCACGGCTCACTTCCATTACATACTTTCGGGTAATCCCGGGCAATACCTCATCCACCGGAGGGGTTATTACCTTGCCCTGCCTGATAAAGAAAACATTGGAACGGCTGCCTTCTGTGATACAACCCTCAGCATTTACCAGTAAGGTTTCGTAAACTTCTTTTTGCTGCTTCACATAATTGGTGGCATTGCGCAACTTTACATCCATTACTTTGGCATTGGGATTAGGTCTTTCAGCTTTAAAAAGCAAAAGATCTACCCCCCGGGTATACTGGAGAGTTGTGGGATATTGATGTTCGGTGATATAAACCATCAGCTCGGGCATACCGTCATTGGTTTTTCGCATCACCACTTTGATGTTTCCGGTTTCCAGCCTGTTTTTGTCAATAAGTAAAACAACCTGTTTGTACAATTCTGAAGAATCAAAACCAGGACAATGTTTTGCAAGCCGGCAGGTCTCTTCAAGCCGTTCGAGGTGGTCTTCAAGAAACAGGGCAACACCCTCTATCACCCTGAAAACCTCATAAATGTAGTGAGGGGAAGAGAGAAATGAATCATCAAAACTTTTTGTGTCTTTTAATATGCCATTGTGATAATAAAAATGGCCCAGGCATTCGTTCATAGGTAGAGAAATTTGTGCGCAAACCTACACAATTATTCCCAGATAATGTTTACCACCACTTCATTTCTTCGGTTCCAGAACTTGTAGGGGGAGTTGTACCCCAGAAACCGGAAATTGCCCTCCCATTGTATGTTGTTTTGCTTGAGATATTTCCGAAGTTTTTCGCCTTCTTCAAGAATTTTCTCATCGCTGGCATATCCGCCAAAGGTGATGGCAGCCACATAGCCGGGCTGAGAGCGTTCGATCTTTACCGCTGCATTGTCGGGGATGGGCAAATCTTCCATCTCATATTCCGATGGCATAACGAAGCTCATCCTCGACCCGCTTTCATGGATATCAATGTGAACAGGCGCTGTCATGGCTATTTTCTTGCTGGCATCATTTCCCCCGAAAATATAGCCGGCCAGCGTTTTGAAGGCAGGAGATGTAAGTTCGCGGTAGGATTTGGCAGAGGTATACACCCGGGCAAGGATGGCTTCGGGGTAGTATCGCACCTCA
>SLPR01000078.1 GCA_007131895.1 Bacteroidales bacterium
GTGAATGCTTCAGGGTTTTGTTTTGGGTAACCGGCAGGATTTAGCGGATAATAAATTTCTGCATGTTACCTGAATTATCGATACCGATAGTATAAACACCGGCGGGCAAATGACTTATATCAACAGACACACGGGTTTGCCCGGCAGCAACTGCCTGGCTGAGAATTTTCTGACCTCTTATATCATAGAGTGTAAGTGTTCTCTCCTGAACATTGTTTACCTCCAGTTCAACCCACAGCATGACATCAGCTGGGTTGGGGTAAACTGTCATGGGATAGGAAAGCTCAGCATGGTCAAAATGGCTCGCAATGTCAAAAATGACATGCAGCGCATGATCCTGTTGTATGTCAGCCAGGGTAAGGGTTCCCTGTACAGCTTGTTCTTCCCTGTCGGTTTCCAGCTGATCCAATACAGAAACACCATCCAGCAGCACATCAGCAATCCAGGCATCATTGTCAGCTTCTATTGTCACTGCGATCCCGCCGCCTTCTTCAACGCTTTGTTCTCCTGCAGGGGTAACCGTACCAGGCCCTTCATGGGAAATATTTACGATGAATTGTTCAGCCACCTGTGCATTGACGGTTTCGGAAGGAACGGAATTTCCCAGGTCAAAAACAGCCACCAGGTGATATTCGTAGGTGCCCGCAGCGGGAGTATTCATGGAATATTCCAGGGCTGCAGGGTCATTGATTTCAGCGATCAGTACATCATTCTCATACAACTCATACCCCTGCAATACAAGGGCAGCTTCTCCGTCCAGTTTGATGGCATCGAGCTTGATGGCAAACAAATCGGTTGTTTCAGTATGAACGAATGCCACGTGCACCGTTTGTCCATCGTATTCCGATAAATCTACTTCACGGGTTTTCCATGTGATGTCCTGTTCGGGCAGGGTCTCTTCGTGCAACAAAATGGTAAAGTCTTCCACATTGTTACCACTGGTAGAAAGGTAAACTTTGTAGTGCTCCTGCGAATAATTGGGTCTTTGCGCGGCAACTGCCCACGACAACAGGCTGTTGTTATCCAGGTCAACAGCAGGAGTAACAAACCAATTGTCAGGGGTGTAAGTTACCCCGTTGAACCATGAGTAGCTGGCAATGGCCTGATCCCCACTGTATGCAGGATAAGGATTGACTTCCTCACTGTAGGGTACATCAAAAAGAATCCAGGCCATCCCGCCACCTTCGTTGTCAATATTAGACCATCCGGAAGGAGGAAAAGTCTGATCGGTTAATCCTTCAAAGTCTTCCCAAAGGAACACTTTTGACATCTCCGGAGCATCCCAGGTAAAGATCCACTGGTCTTCCAGGGTCTGCAACTGAAAGTTCTGCGGAGGAAAATCAAGCGCTTCCGGCTCGAGAATTACATGCACTGTGTTGGAGGGAGCAGATTCTCCGTCATCATACACTGCAGTAACATAATATTCATATTCTCCGTAAGCCGGAGCAACATCCAGAAAAGAAAGTGCAAGCGGGTCATCGAGCTCGGCCAGCAGTTGATCGTTGCGGTAAATGCGGTACCCTTCCAGATTTTGTCCTCCCAGGGCATACAATCTGATATCATCCAGTTTGATGGCAAACAGGTCGGTAGTTTCGGTGTGCACGAAAGCTACGTAAATATCTTGTCCTGCATATGCAGAAATATTGTACTGTCTTGTTTTCCAGGTTATATCCTGGGCGGGAAGAGTTTCCTGGTGCAACAACTGGGTAAAATCGGCCACATCGGTGCCCGAGGTAGAAATAAAAACCTTGTAATGCTCCTGGGAGTAATTGGGACGTTGTGCAGCAATGGCCCAGTGCAACAGTGCATTGTCAGGCACAGTAAGTGCCGGTGTGATGAACCAGTTGTCAGGAGTCAGGGTAGAACCATTGAACCACGAATAGCTGGCCGCAGCATATTCTCCGTCATAGGCCGGATAAGGGTTGAGGTTGGGACTTTCAGGCACATCAAACAAAATCCAGGCATTGCCATCACCATCATTGTCAATGTTCAGCCAGCCTTGGGGCGGAAAAGTGGCATCTGTCAGTCCTTCGAAACTCTCATGAAAAATCAGTTCTGCATCAGCACCTTCAGGTGTCTGCCACTGAAGCAGCACATCGCCACCCGCAGTTTGTTCAAAAGTCAAACTAACCGGCGGATTCGCAATTAGCTTCCCTATACAAAGTATCAGGGTAAGAAATAAAGGTATTTTTTTTAGCATTTGTTTAAAGCATTAATGGTGTTAATAATTATTTTTAAAAATGCAAAGTTACGGAAAGAAAAAATAGTTTTGCCGCTTTTAACAAAGCTTTCAGGCATATTAGCCCATGATTCATTTTTTATCGACAAAGCAAACAAGATTTGTTCTCATCACCAATAAATATATTCCTTTAGCTGTCCTCAAACCATAACAATGTTTCAATAAAATAAACTTTATTCATTTTTTCTTTCATTTTATTTATTTTTGTTTTAATTTTGCATCATATTTATTATCAAATATTGCAATTATGCTAAACAAAATGCCATTACATTGTCCATCATGTCAGTGCCATCTGGAGGTTAAAACCCTGCAATGCCCGGAATGCGAAACCAGCGTAAATGGTCATTTCCCTCTGCCATTGCTGGCATCCCTGCATGCGGATGACCAGCAATTTATCATTCACTTTGTAAAAAGCAGCGGCAGTCTTAAAGAGATGGCCAAACACCTGGGATTGAGTTATCCCAGCGTAAGAAACCGCCTGGATGAAATCATCAGCAAAATCAAAAACCTGGAAAACGAATCGTTATGAAAAAACTTTTAACCGACAAAAGAAGTGTTTTCAATCCCTTTTCCTACATCGCAGGAACAGAAGCACTGTTTTACGGATTGGCCCTTATTTCCCTCACGGCATTGCTGGGCTGGGCCAGCAATACATGGCTGGACGGCCTGCTCGATCTTCATTACGGCCCTGCCGCTCCTTTCTGGATTCACCTGGCTTTAGGGTTCACCAACTGGCTCTCCATGGTTATTGTGCTTACGCCCATGGCCATGATGCTTTCCCCCTCCAGAGTCAGGTTCGTTGACATTGCAGGCACACAGGCCCTGGCAAGGGCACCCATGCTCATAGCCACTGCAACCGGGTTCCTCACGGCACCGCATCAGGTGGGGCAATGGGCGGTTTATACTTTCCTGGGAGAGGGCGAGTCCGTTGAATTAGCCGGTCATCATATTATCATTGCAGCATTGACAATCCTTGTTATTGTTCTGATGGTAATTTGGATGGTGGTTCTCATGTACAATGCCTACAAAGTATCCGCCAACATTAAGGGAACCCGGGCAGGCCTCTCTTTCACGGCTGCCATCCTTATTGCTTACGCCATTTCCAAAGCGGCAGCTATATACGTGATTCGCTGGGGCATATAAGATAATCACGTACAAGTCTTCTTCGGGTCCTTAGCACTTTTAAAAAACGCTCACTTAAAAACCTCAAGTCATGAAACACTTTATTGTTCTTCTCTCTTTACTTTTCATAAGCTTCTCTTCCCTTGCACAGTTATCAAAGATTGAAGGTTCCTGGTATGGTTTACTCAAGGTACAGGGCATGGAAATCACCGTAGTATTTAACATTACTCAAACTGGAGACGGACTGGAAGCTACCATGGACAGCCCCGATCAGGGTGCCTTTGGCATCCCTGTTGACAAAATCTCCTTTGCGTCTGACAAACTCGAACTGGCCATCCCTTCCGGAATGATTGTTTACAAGGGAACATTGAAAGATAATGTGATAGAAGGAATCTTTACCCAGGGTGGATTTGACCTTCCCCTGGATTTGAGCCGCGAGAAACCGGAAAAGACCGCTGTCAAACGTCCGCAGGATCCTACTGAGCCATTTCCATACCATGCAGAGGATGTATCCTTCCGCAACGAAAAGGCAGATATCACCCTGGCCGGCACCCTTACCCTTCCTCAAAAAGAGGGTCATTTTCCAGCCGTAGTGATGATAACCGGCAGCGGCCCCCAGAACCGGGATGAAGAGATTTTGGGCCACAGACCTTTCCTGGTAATTGCCGACCATTTGACGCGCCAGGGAATTGCGGTGTTACGCTTCGACGACCGGGGAGTTGCTGAATCGGAAGGCGATTTTTCTTCGGCAACCTCCTATGATTTTGCCACAGATGTTGAAGCAGCCTTAGACTATCTGCGCAACCGCCCCGAAATTAACCCTGCACAAATAGGTCTGGCAGGCCACTCCGAAGGGGGGATTATTGCCCCTATCGTTGCCTCCCGAAATCCTGACAAGGTGGGGTTTATCGTTTTGCTGGCAGGAACCGGCGTTCGTGGAGACAATCTGCTGCTGGAACAGCAGCGTCTGATCTTTGAGGTTATGGACATGAGTGCTGAAGAAATGGAAAGAAACCGCATCATCAATACCAGCGCATTCGAAATGATCCAGCAAATACAAGATACAGAAATCCTGAAACCAGCCCTTCAATCATTTCTCAATGAAAAAATTCAGGACGCTGACATCCCGTCAGGATTCACCAGAGATATGTATCTGCAGCAGATGATGGCGCAAACCACCAACCCCTGGATGCTTACTTTCCTGCGCCTTGACCCGGCCCCTTACCTGGAAAAAGTGCAATGCCCCGTGCTGGCAGTAAATGGCAGCAACGACCTGCAGGTACCTCCTTCCAACCTGCAGGCCATTGAAGCATCGCTAAACAGGGGAGGCAATCACAATGTTACTGTAAAAGAATTTCCCGGCCTCAACCACTTGTTTCAGGAGTGCGAAACCGGATCTCCTTCCAACTACGCAACTATTGAACAGACTTTCGCACCGCAGGTGCTGGAAAA
>SLPR01000471.1 GCA_007131895.1 Bacteroidales bacterium
CAGTTCCCAGCCCTTGTCTTCGGTAGCGTAGTAGTATTCAGTTTTTGTGGGTCTTTGCTCGTTATCATATTCATAGACCGTTTTCCTGTAATCAAAAAAGACATCATCTCCGGCGAGATAGTAGCTGTTAAGCAACTCCTTGATCAGGGTCGTTCCCGGATAATATTCAGGTATTTCACGTTCAGACAATATCCAGTTTTTCCAGTCTTCGTTCTGGGAAATAAATATTTGAGATGCCTGTGCCGTATTTTTAATGGCAAGGGTTTCGTAGGGTGCAAAATACTTCACTTCCCTTGTTTGCACCATAAAGCTATTTAGCTTTTCCTGCCCCGGGGAAACCAAAAATTTCATGTCAGACTTTTTCTGACTGTAACCTGTCAGCGATAAGGCCAAAAGGAGACAAAAGGTAAAAGTTGTCTTCATGTTAATACGTTTTAAAAATTTGGGTTAAGATTAGCAGTTGTTTTCAAAATGCCCGCAATCATGCGAACCGGTTAGTGCCAGCCATAAAGTATAGCTGAGACAGGCTTCAAAGGATTTAACTTTTTTTGTTTTTTATCAATGTTATAGTTGCTATAATAGCGCAGAGTCAGATGCATGGCAAAGAATCAGGGGGTGGGGCGCAGCTCAACCGGAGGAATAAATGGGCATTTATTCCTGACAGGATCGCTTATCGAAGATGTTGTGTCATTTGCCTGCAGGTAGAGTGAAACATGCTTTATGTAGAAAAAAGAAAAGTTTTAGTGGGTTGTTAGTGATCGTTAAAGTTAGATAAAAAATCAATAGAAACGACAGATTGTTTTAAAAAACAAACTTTTGCAAATGAAGGAGTTTTGGATGAAAGCTTATGTCAGGAAATAACAGCCTTGATTTTGATTTAAGGGGAGCTATTTTTCTTCCAGGGGCGAAATCTGCAGGTGGCTGAGTTCTCTGAGATACTTGCCCGACAGTGATGACAGGCCTGCTATGAGTCCTCCGGTAACTCCGGTTAGCAACACCATAAGAATACCCGAGGGCATATACATGAAGTCTGCCAGCAGCCTGGCCAGCAACCCGTTGTTGACATAGTAAACGTAGCCTGCCACAGAACCCCAAAACATGAAAATGCCAAAGAAGCCATTGATAAAAGCTGTTTTAGCGCTTTGGTGAATGACGAATCCATAAATAAAGCCTGCCATGGCAATGCCCCACCAGGGGAGAAATTGTTGCAAAACGATGGCCAGAATAATCACTAAAACCCACTTCATAGTCTCATTATTTTTAAGTTCAAATGTCAGGGACGAGTCACATCTGTTTGTTTTGCCGGAATCAACCGGATCGTTGTACTGTTTTCATTTTTGGCTTCATCAGGATGGTTGAACAGTAACAGTTCATAGTAATTTCCTTGTGCCCAGTCTTCAACGAAAGCCTTATAGCCCTCGGTGGCCGGATTGGCAGCCTGCCCGCCGGGGTAAATCCCCCAGGCTCTTATGGTATCTGATAGCTCAGCAACCATTCTCCATGAAGGGCCATGGTTTCGGGATATGGCATTGGGAGACTGGCTGCTTCCTCCAACTTTGACCCGTTCATGATTGAGGGCTTTGATATTCATCAGGTGGTTGATGGTGCTGCCATTGAATTTCCACCATTGCCAGCTTTCTCCCATGGGGCCATGTTCTTTTTCCAGTCCGCTGATTACATTTTCAAGACTTTTTCCCAGCAATTCTGCCGTTGCCGGTTTTATGCCCAGAAGGTTTTCATAAACTTCGACAGGGTGTTCATGAAACAATACCCGGAAAGAAACATCTATGAGTGGAGGCATAGGACGGAAACCATTTACAGTTTCAAGAAACGGATCCCACAAAAGGTTGAAGACTTCATTTCTCCAATGTTCAAAAACTGTGGCTGCGATGCTTTCAGGGTGAAATACCCTGTCCCACTGCAGCAAGGTATCGATCATTTCTTCAGTACTCCCTTCTTTTGCCTCCTGATTTTGTGCAAGATACAATCTTGCAGAATCAACCATGGCAACCAGGTATTTTTCTGCCCAGAAAGCATCCGCATTCAATTGCAGACTTTTCATATCCTCAATTGTTGCATCTGTAATGCTGTGCAAAGTACTGTTAATTAAGGAAGCCCTTGCCGGGCTGGCAAAAAACCAGCCATACCAGTAGGGGTAGTTGTTGTCAGTAAACTGCTGGTTGGCAGAGCTCACAAAGCCCCTGGCAGGGTTGATTTCATGAGGCAGCTTTTCAAAGGGAATATAATCTTCCAGGTTATAGGCCGGGTCGCGCCCGTCGCTGATAAACATTCCCTGGTGTTCCCATCTCAGGGGCCACAGTCCATTGGTTTGCATGGCGATATCCCCGTTGCGGCCGGCAAAGGCATAATTTTGGGGAGGAGCATTCAGTACTGACAATGCCTTGCGAAAATCTGCGATATTTTCAGAGGTGTTGATGGCTCTCAGGGGTGCTATTACATTGCCCGTATGATAGGCAGTCCAGCTTATGGCATGGGCTGCCGGTATGTTGGGTGCCAACGGTGTTTCACCTTTCTGGTACATCACGGGGCCATGAAGAGTCCAGGGAATCGTGTCTGTCAGGGTTTTGCCTCCCCTGGTGCGGTATTCTTCTGTTCTGAAGGTAAGGGGCAGCCATTGCCCATCGTGGAGGTAATGGGTACCATCGTTATTGATTTCAATTTCGTAAATATCCAGTACTTTATTGCCGGCATTGGTATTGCCCCAGGCCATATGTTCATTAAAACCCATGATAATAGAAGGTACCCCCGGAAATGTGACGCCGTAGGCATTGATTCCCGGTGCATGAATTTGCATCTCATACCAGATGGAGGGCAAGGTTAGGGTCAGGTGTGGATCGCTGCCAAAAAGGGCGTTACCGCTCTTTGTTCTGCTGCCTGCAACTGCCCAGTTGTTGCTGCCTGTGTCGGGGTTTCTTTCTTCAATCAGTTCATCGCTTATGAAAGTGGATAAAAACAATTTTTCGGGTCGTGCCGGTGGATTCAGATTGAAATTCCAATTTTTTCCCTTCGCAATTACAGGTTCATTGAATTTGGGCTGGCCGTCAAAAAGTGCAATAATGGCTTCTTCACCCCATGCTGCTTTCAGGTATGATAGCCTGAGTGCATTGTTGTTGCTGCTCAGGGTGCGGTTTATGTTCATTCCCAGGGACATGGTTTTTATGGGTGACCATTTTTCCGGGGCGTAATTAAGTAGTTTGTATTCAAAAGGATAGTGTTTGGGCTGTAACTCTTCTATCCATGCATTCACTCCGGCGGAAAAAGCATTGAGCATGGCCATGGAGGCTTCATCTTCAGCAACAGCCTCAAGCATCTTTTCTGCACCATACACCATGCCCAGCCGTCTCAGGTAGCGGTCAAATTCAAGAGTACGCTCACCCAATACTTCACTCAGCCTGCCCATGGAGGCATGGGTGGTAAACTCCATCTGCCACAGCCGGTGCATGGCCATTACATAACCGGTGGCGAAATATAAGTCATGGTCGTTTTGGGCAAAGATGTGTGGCACCCCTCTTTCATTGAAAACAATGGTTACTTCTGCGGTAATTTTGTCCAGTTTTATGTCTGCATCTTTGGGGATATCTCGAATCAGTGCATTTTGCCAGATGCCGTTTACCGGATCCAGAAATTTCCCCAGGGGAGGAAGCTGGCCTAACCGCATATTGAGAATAACAATGATAACTAAGGTAAAGAGGGCCGTTGCGATGAACTTTATTCTGAGCTTCATAGGTTGCCGGATTTTCAGAAATAGTAAAACTGTTGAAGATCTTCTGTTAATCAGTAATTATGTTTGATGGAATGTAAAAATAAGTGAATTTGTTGAATTATTTCATAAATGTGGGGCGGTTTTTCAGGAGTTTTTTTGTTTCATTTAGTATGGAGGCGAATCCCAGTCGCCACCGGACGAGAGTCCCTGCCCGATCGGGACTCTAAGTTCCCGTCCGGGCTAAAGGTTCAGATTAGTGGTCGGACGAGCTGGAAGTCGTCTGACCACATTGCTGAAAATAGTAGCGGAGTCACCCGGAGTGGCCCCGTCACCAGCGGCAATTTAGTCTGGATAATCCCAAAAGTGACGGGGTGTCTAAAGCTCACCCCGCCACTATATAAATCACCCCGTCACTAAAGATACTTTACACCACCTTAGCTCTCGTTTTAGGGAATGTTTTATTATCTTCGCTATTATTTTTTATTTAACAACCAAAACCTGATTTATGAAAAGAATACTATTGCTATTGCTGTTTCCCGCTTTCATAGCGTGTACCGCAACAGATAAAGATGTAACGCATGTTAAGATTGTAGCAGAAAATGCCACTTTTGAAGAGGCGGAACTGGCTTATTTTACTGACTTCCTTACCCGAAGCCGGGAATCCGTTAAAGCAACCCGGCAGGATGACGGCACTTTCTCTTTTGAAATTCAAGCCAACTACCCGGTTATAGCCAATATTACCCTGGGCGACAAAAGGATGAATGTTTTCCTGGATAAGAGCAGCAATTTGCAAATCATGGCAGATATGGACGACCTTGAGAATAGTGTGGTTTTTGAAGGAAGCCTTGCCAATGAAAATAAATTTTTAAAATTGTACAGCCGGGAATATGAACCCACTTATAATCGTCAGGTTTTCATGGGCATGATGCGTGAGGCTCAACCCGATGATTTTACAGCCTTCGCAAACAATGCCATTGAGGATGTAACGGGCACAATGGCAGAATTTCATGCCAGCAATCCCCTGAGCAATTCCTTCCGCAAGTATTTCTCAACAGACTTTCAATACCAGGTATATG
>SLPR01000475.1 GCA_007131895.1 Bacteroidales bacterium
AGGCGTTTAAAGTATATTAACCTTTAAACGCTTGAATATTATGTGGAAAGAAGAAAATAACCAATTGGTAAGAACATTCGAATTCAAAGACTTTGTCGCAGCTTTTTCCTTTATGACCCGTGTGGCCTTTGTCGCAGAGAAAATGAACCATCACCCGGAATGGAGCAATGTATACAATAAAGTGGACATAAAGCTTTCAACCCATGATGCCGGCAATATAATTACAGACAAAGACCGTAAGCTCGCCGAAGCCATTGATAAACTTTTATAGTTTTATGCAGCTCCCTGCTGCAGAAACTGTTTTTGTTTCTCTCTGTGTATAACGGTAACCAGCTGGTTGACGGTTGAAAGTTGTTGCTCCAGCCCGTTTTCCAGCCTGATATTAAAATGGTCTTCAACATTGTACAGTAGCAGGTTGAGCTCCCATATGGAAAGGCCAAAATCATCGTGGAAATTTGCGGTATAAGAAGGAGATCCATTAAAAACCCTCATATCTTTATCGAGGATGAGTTTGATTTTGCCGTGAATTTCTGAATAGGTCATTTTTAGTTGTTTTATAGTTAGTTAAAAATCAGGGGTAAATGGGGTGTTACACCGTTTGTTCAATGTGCCAGGTGAAGGCTCTTATGCCTTGCATCTCTGCGGTTTCGTTTAGTTTGCTTACTCCGTCAAGTATCTTTTGAGCCAGGGACTCATCCACCACAGAAAGTACAGCTGAATTCATTGCCGGCCATGTGTGGGTTCCCATGTGCGGTTCTCCCTTGTGGGTTCCACGTCCTTTTACATCCTGCCACTGCGAAAAACCCCGCGCATTTAGTTTGTCGAGCATCTCTGAAACTCTTTCAGTAAGAGCCTGATTATAAACGATAAATACTGCTTTCATTTTTTATGTTGGATTAGAGGTTACAAGTTTGTTTATCAAAACAGGGTCCAAATATTTATGAGCTAAATAATATGTTGACATTTAGTTGATTGTTTTTCAACAGGCCCTATTTACTGGGCTTGCAGCAACAGTGCTTTTCGGTTGCGTTTGCGCGCTTTTTTAATTTTTCTGGCGCCATTCAAAGTGTATACTACAGGCACAAATACCAGGGTAATGAGCGTTGAAAAGCTCAACCCCCCAATTACTGCTACACCCATAGGTTGCCATATTTCCGAACCTTCTGCCGTGGAAACGGCGAGGGGTATCATGGCCAGCAGGGTGGTAAGTGTAGTCATCAACACGGGACGCAAACGCGACTTTCCGGCCATTCGCACAGCGGTGACGATACTTTTACCCCTGCCCACAAGCAGGTTGGTATAATCCACCAGAACTATGGAGTTCTTTACCACAATCCCCACCAGAATAATGGCACCGATAAAGGAAATAACATTCAGTTCTCCACCACTGATAAATAAGGCCAGTAATACACCGGTAAAGGAGAAGGGCACTGCCAACATTATGATAAAAGGCATGGAGAAAGACTCAAACTGAGAGGCCATAACCACATACACAAGAAAGATACTCAGCAACAGCAGTAAAACAAGGTCTGCAAATGCATCCTGTTGTTCCTGTATTTCTCCGGCAAACCGGTACGTAATCCCCGGGGGGATTTCCATCTCTTCAATGGCCGCCTGAATGTCGGTTGTGACGTTGCCAAGGGAGCGCCCATGGAGCTGACTGTTGACAGTGAGATAACGCATACGGTTTTTACGCTCAATATTGGGAGGGCTGTAAAACTCTTCAATGGATGCAAATTCCTTTAGCCTTACCATCTGGCCCATGGGGTTCAATACCTGTATGTTCTCTATATCGGAAAAGGTGTTTCGAAACTCCTCCTTGTGGCGAATTACTACGTCATATTCATCGCCGTCTTCGCGGAAACGGGTGGCTGTCATCCCTTCAATCCGGTTGCGGATAGCTCTTGATACCGTATTGGTATTCAAGCCAAACATTGCCATTTTCTCCTGGTCGGGAACAATGCGCAATTCGGGTTTTTCCGGACCACGGCTAAGGTCAACATCTCTGGTGCCTTCTATGGCTCTCATTTTTAGGGCGAGCTCTTCAGCAAAAGCATTGGTTGTATTGAAGTCATCACCGTAAATTTCTACCTGAACGGGTGCTCCTGCCCCAAATCCTCCACCTTCGGTCTGTACCGTATAGGTTACGATTTCCGGAAACACTGACAGCTCTTCTCTGAGTGCATCTGCAATTTCCCATACGTCTCGGCTGCGTTGCTTAGGGGCGACAAGACGGAAAGTAAGGTCAATGGTGTGGCTTCCAGCACGTGGATTGCCAAAGATACCGGCTGTTGAGCTGTATCCGCTGCTGGTATTAATAGCTTCTATTTCGGGATAGTCGTTTTCGATAATTTTTTCAATTGCCCTTGCCGTTTTAGATGTTTCCTCAAGCCTTAGTCCGGTAGGCAATTCAATGTTGATGGAAATCCGGCTGTTGTCAGCTTCAGGGAAAAATCCTGTTCCGATATAACCTGTCAGAAAAAGGCTCGCAAAGAAAATGGATACGGATATGAAAACCACTTTCCATTTATTCCCTACACCCCATCCCAGTATGTTGCTGTAAAACCTGTCAAGACCTGAGAGTGCATTGTCAATAATGGCACTGGTTTTTGGGCCAAGCCCGGTACGCTTTGCTGAAGAAAACTTCAACAACTGGGAAGAAAGCATGGGGGTGAGCGACAAAGCTGCAATGGTAGAAACTGTAATGGTAATGGTTACAATCCATCCCAGCTGTCTGAAAAACAATCCCATAAGACCGCTGATAAGTGTCATGGGGAGGAATACCGCCACCACGGTGAGGGTTGAGGCTACAACTGCCAGCCCCACCTCGTTGGTGCCGTAAATAGCCGATTCGCGGGCTGAACTCCCTTTTTCTATGTGCCTTGTAATGTTTTCAAGTACCACAATGGCATCATCTACCACCATACCCATGGCAATGGTGAGAGAAGAAAGAGAGATAAGGTTGAGTGTATTTCCTGTGAAATAGAGATAGATAAACGCGGTAACAAGCGATACGGGGATGGTGAGGATAATAATGAAAGTTGCTCGCCACCTTCCTATAAAAAACAACACCACCAGGGTGACAAAAATGCCTGCATAATATAGAATGTTGATAAGGTTACTGATGGAGTTGTTAATGAATTCGGAAGTGTCGAAAACTACACCGATGACTATATCAGGAGGTAAAGTCTTTATTATCTCCTCCAGCATCTTATTCACCTCATTGGCAATTTGTACGGTATTGGCCCCTGACTGTTTCTGAACAATCAACCTAAGCCCCTGCCGCCCGTTGATTCTTTCCTCAATGGTCATCTCCCTGAGGGTGTCATTTACTTCCGCCACATCTCTTACATAAACAGGATTGCCGTTGAAAGATGTGATGACTATGTCGTTGATACGGCTGCTTTCAGTAAATTCCCCCGTAAATCTCAGCGGATAATCTACGCTCCCGAATTTAACATTTCCTGAAGGGAGGTTGATGTTTTCTGCTGCAAGGATGCCTCCCAGCTGCTCTACACTCATATTGTATGCTTCCAGTTTGCGGGGGTCTACATTGATCTGAATCTCCCTTTCCGGTCCGCCGAAAATCCCAACAGCTCCCACTCCTTCAATCCTGTTGAGGGGATTGATAAGTCTTTCATCCAGGATTTTGGCCAGCGCCGGGTAGCTTTCATCGGCAGTAGCCGATAGCATCATTACCGGAATCATGGCGGAAGAGAATTTAAACACGGTGGGCTGTTCTATGCCCTCTGGCAGGAAACGCAGAATACGCCCGATAACATCCCTGATTTCATTGGTAGCCTCATCCAGGTTGGTTTCATATTCAAACTCCATGGTAATGGCCGAAATGTCGTCACGCGACTGCGAGGTCATGTTTTTTAGGTTGGTAACAATGCTGAGGTTGTCCTCCAGGGGGCGGGTTACGTTGGTCTCTATGTCAGCTGCACTAGCCCCCGGATAAATGGTAAATACGCTTATAAACGGCGGATCTATTTCCGGATACAAATCGACGGGCATGTTGCGCAGGCTGAATACCCCCATTACAATTACGGCAATAAAGATTACCAGGGTAGTAATGGGTCTTTTGACGGCGGTGCTGTATATACTCATGCTATTTAATGCTTTTCTGTTGAATCACTTTTCTTGATTATTTCACAACCTCTACCTCAGAACCTTGTATGAGGTTGTGTTGACCGGTAATAACCAGCTGCTGGCCCGGTTTAAGACCCGTGAGAATTTCTACCCTGTCGTCAAATTTTCTTCCCGGCTCAACGGTGAGTCTTTGTGCTGTATTGTTTTCAATTACAAAAACAAATCGTTCATTGGAGCCGGTCTGTTTCAAAACTGACATGGCAGGCACCAGCAGGGCTTCATGCTCTCCCAGGCTCAATGCCACCCGCGCAAACATTCCCGGCCGAAGACTTTCATCCTGGTTGTCTATTACAATCTCTACCCTGAATGTACCGGTCGCCCTGTCGATGGTGGGGAAAATCCGATTTACCTTTCCATTAAAAACCTGGTCGGGATACACATCAGAAGTTACTCCCGCAGGTTGTCCTTTGGTTACCTGGGGGAGGAATCTCTCTGAAACTCCCACGATTACTTTCACAGGTTTGATTTGGTTGATGGAAACAATGGCAGGTTTGCCTGCAGGGGAAGGAGTTCCGGTGAACATTTCACCTGCTGAAAAATACCGCCCGGTAACTACCCCATTAAGGGTAGAACGAACTTGTGTGTGTGTGGAAAGGTTGTCGATATTGCTTTGTGCAACCTGGTACTGTGTTCTTAGCTGGTCATATGCCTGTTGGGTAACCGCACCCGCTTTCAGCAATGTGTCAAGGCGGGCGAGCTCCGTTTTCAGGTTGTCCAGCTGCACCTGGGCCTGGAACAACTGCGTGTTGTCCATTTCAACCAAAAGTTGTCCTTTTGATACCTTATCGCCCACGTCTACGAGGATTTTGTTGATACGTGCAGGCACTGCCGGTGCTATATGGGCCTCTTCATAGGGCAATACAGTACCGGTAAATTCCAGATTGTTGACCACGATGTGCATGGAGGATGGTTTGACCCTTACAAGCACTTTGCTGTCTTGTTCTTCCTGCTCGACTGCCGTCTGGCATGCGGCAAATATAAGTAAAGAGAGGGTAAGGATTGTAGCCTTGATTTTTAGTGAAGCTTTCATTATTTGTATGATGTTTAATTGTTATCGTTGAAAAAAATGCTGCAAAACGTAAAAGGCCCGGAATTAATGTTGACCGATAAACCTGTCGTACTGAGCTTTTGCCTGCAGCAGCTCATGTTTTGCCATAAGCAGATTAAAGCGTGCCCGTGTCATGGATACATCTGAGTCATTCACCTCAAGAAGTGTTCCCTGTCCTGATTCGTAACGAAGTCTGGCGATGTCATAACCTCTTTGTGCCAGGTCAACGTTGCGTCGGGCATGAACGGCTTTTTCCAGGGCTACATCCATGTTTTTTAAAATGTTTGATAATTCAATGCTCAGGTTGTTTCTGAGGTATTCACGTTGCAATTGAATTTGTTTGGCCCCTATCTCCAGTTGTTTTACCTGGTTGCGGTTGGTAAGTCCCCTGAAAATCGGGATGCTCAGTTGCAATCCTGCCGAAGCTGTGTTTACCCAGTTATAATCACCCACCCTGAAGTCGTTGGCTTCGGTAAGGTACATGTAGTTGCTTACCGCAGTAAGACTTGGGAGAGAGGTAGCCTTTACAGATTTGGCCTGTTTGAGGATTAGATCCCGCTGCAACCCGAGATTTACATAATCCGGATTGCTGTGAAGAGCCCTTTCGGCCTCGGTAATGTTAAAGTTGCGCAGCATCTCTTCAGAGCTCTCAAGCAGGTCTCCTTCGATGGTTACCGGGATGATTTCCTCAATTCCCAAAAGGGTTTTCAGGAAACTCAGGCTGAGATCAAAAGCATTTGCTGCTTGCAAAACATCGGGTCTGAGGTTTTCGGTTTGAACTTCTGCCCTGATAAGGTCATATTCTGCAACCAGGCCTTGTGCATGCATTTTACGGATGTTTTCCAGGTTTTCTCTTGCGTTTTCAAAGCTAAAGCGGATTACTTCATAGGATTCCCGCGCCAGCAGGGCATCATTCCAGGCCCTTTGTAAAATATATGTAAGCTCTATGGTCTGGGCTCTGAAGTTTTCTTCTGCGATTTTTTGTTCTGTCCTGGCGGCATCTATACCCGCATATATGGCAGGGTTGTATAGAGGCAGTGCCAGCTGAAGTCCCCCCATGAAAGAATTGTCATTTCCTACTTCCAACGCTGTAACACCGCCAAAAAGCGGAGCCATTTCTTCAGGAAAGAAAATAACCTGTTTCTTGAGGTTGCGTGTATAGGTTCCGGTAGCATTGAGCGAAGGAAGCAAATTGCCACGCGCCTCATTAACACGCGCTTCAAGACGCGCCTTTTCCAACCGGGCTATGGCTATGGAAGGGTTGTTCTCCAATGCCATTTCCAAGGCTGATTCCCTCGTGAGATACAAAGTGTCTGACTGGGCTTTGAGTGGCAATACTGCCAGGAAAATCAAAGTTGCCGCAATGAGTCTTTTGAGAATGTTCATTTTTCTGTTGATTGCTTAATAGGACTTTGGATTTTGATTGATGCCGGAAGGATTCTGACTGAATTTTTCATCAATAAGCTTCAGGCCCTCTTCTGTTGCAAGGCCCCGGATAAAGTTCAGCATCACTTGCCGGATTACTTCTGAGCGTGGATATCTTGTTTCCGGGAAAATATCACCCAGGGTTATCATTTGCATCATCGAATGAATCATGGAGCTCAATATCTCAGGATGCTCGTTTTCCAGGAAAACCCCTTTGGAAGCACCCAGCATAATCATAGAAGTAGTAAATTCGATGTTTTCTTCCTGCTTGCTTTCGATTTGTTCTTTCCAGATGCGGGGATGATATTTGCGTAAATCATTGAAAAAATTGGGATGAAGACTGTTGAGGATTATCAGAGCCTGGCGGAAATGCTGATGTATTATTTCCAGCGGGTCATCTTCATTTTCTGATAGGATGAGATCCCTGAATCTTTTATTCTCAAGGTGCTGATATTCTATGCAATGGGTCAGTAAATCCTCCTTATTGGAGAAGCTTTCGTAAAGCGTACGTTTTGAGATCCCTATTGATTGCGCAATTTCGTCCATGGTGATGGAACGGATTCCATACCTGAAAAACATTGCGGATGCCTGCTGGAGAATTCTTGTTTTTGTATCCATGATTGTTGTGGGTAAAACTTTTATCGTTTTAAACGTTTTGGGGTTTAACATTAAGTGTGCCAAATTGTTTAAAACTGCAATAAAAACATTTTTTTCATTATGAAAATCATAGCAGCCCCTGTTAAACAACATTGTAGAAATAAGACGACCAGAAAATGAAAACGTTACAAACTATTTCAGTTTTTTAGGGAATTGGCTGCCTTGTTTGTTGTGAAGGAAAAACAGATGCCTTTATTTCAGAGAGTTGGCAAAACTGTCTGTCATTAATTCCGGCCTGGATCAACAGAAGAACGAATCAGACCCGAAGTGTCCGGTGTTCGAAATCGGTCACATTGTGTGCGTTTATACAGAAGAAGCGTGCATGAGGCGCTTTTTAACCTCTGATTCTTCCGGCAAATTCTCAAACAATGCTTATCTTTATGTGCCTGTCAACGGTAAGTTTTAATAAGACCGGCAAAATGATATTCGCTGTTTTGCATTACAACAAGGAAAGATTATGAATACTCAGCTCCGATTGTTTTATTCTCCGTTTATTGTTGTGCTTTTATTCCTTGCGTTTTCCACTCAGGCACAGTTTCATCACCGTGAATTTCCGCAACACATCTGTACCCATTATTGTGCAAAGGCACGTTTGGACTTTCCTTCCATAGGGATTTATGAGCAGGATGTGCGCGTTCATGATTACAACGTAACGTTTTACGGATTGGATTTGGAAGTGCATCCCGGCACGAGCTTTATTGCTGGATCAGTGCAGGTAGTTTCGGAAATTACAACACCAGGCACCCAATACCTTGTATTGGAATTGTCCGATGTACATACAGTAAGTCAGGTTGTCATGGACGAGGAAGATCTGTCATTTCAACATGCAAATGATGTGCTGGAAATTGATTTGGGTGAAATGAAACCTGAAGGGTCAATGATTGATTTGCAGGTTTTTTATTCCGGGAATCCTGCTCCGGAGGGATTCTTTTCAGGGATACAGACAGCCACAAACAGTTTTGGAGATCCCGTGCTTTGGACTCTTTCCGAGCCCCACAACGCCCGGCAATGGTTTCCGGTAAAACAGGTGCTCAACGATAAGGCTGACAGTGTGCATGTGTTTATTACTACACCGCCCGGGTTTATCGCCGCCTCCAATGGTTTGCTGCAACAGGTTACCCATTTGCCCGACCAGAGGCTGAGATATGAATGGAAATCCTGGTATCCCATTGCGTATTATCTGATTTCAATGGCCGTAGGCAATTATCAGGAGTTTAGTTTTATGGCACCTCTTGATACGGAAAATGACAGCGTTCTGGTACAGAATTTCATTTATAATTACCCGGAAGTATTGCAAAACCAGAGAGAGAACCTCGAAAAGACCAGTCCAATGATGCAGTTATTATCGGAGCTCTGGGGGACATATCCTTTCTCTGGTGAAAAATACGGACATGCCCAGGCACCCATGGGCGGGGCAATGGAGCATCAAACCATGTCTACCATGGGGCATTTTGGATTCGATATCACTGCTCATGAACTGGCACATCATTGGTTTGGCAACAATGTTACATGCGCTACATGGAGTGATATATGGATCAATGAAGGCTTTGCCTCCTATGCAGAATATCTCTCGCGTGAATTTATAATCGGCCCTGAGTCTGCCCGCGACTGGATGGAACATGCACACAATAATATAAAATCACAGCCCGACGGAAGCGTATACGTCCCTCCCATGTTCCTGGATGACATATGGAGGATTTTTAACGGCAGGCTCAGCTATCGAAAAGGCGCGGCTATCTTGCACCAGTTAAGGTTTGAGCTCAATAATGACCCGTTGTTTTTCAGCATAATGGAGGAATTTCAGGACATCTATGCTGATGGGGTTGCCTCCGGGGATGACTTCAGAAGTACCGTGGATTTGATGACAGGTCAGAGTTGGGAATGGTTTTTTGACCAGTGGTATTATGGTGAGGGCTTTCCTACCTACGAGATTTTCTGGTGGCAAAAAGATGGAAAGCTTCACATACGTTCTACCCAGACAACTTCAGCTAACCACCCTTTGTTTTTTGCGGGCACCCTTGAGTTTAAGCTCATATTTGCGGATGATAATGAACATGTTGTAAGGTTTTTCCAGGAGGAAAACCTGCAGGAATTTGTGGTCACAATTCAAGAAGATGTTAAGGAACTTGTTTTCGATCCAAGGCAGTTTATGCTCAAAAATTACAGTGTTTGGGATTCAACAAACATAAGTATTCCCGTCACGTCAACGATAACAATTTCACCCAATCCTTTTACCCGCAAAATCACCATCGATTATCCGAACCTCTGGCACAACAGTACCTGGATGCTTTCCGACCTTAACGGAAGAGTCCTGATGGAGGAAACGCTAAATGATACTAACCGTGAACAGGATTTGGGTCATATTTCATCGGGGATATATGTTGTTACGATTTTTTCTCCCGGTGGTGACAAGAAGTCCTTCAAGGTGGTAAAGTATTAACCCGAACCCGCTAATTACCTTTTATTTCCTGAGAATTTTCAGAGGAATGACCTGGGTTTCATTTCTGGCTTTCAGAATATAGGCTCCTGGCTTAAAACCGGAAAGGTTTACCGTGAAAGTGGCTGTATCCTCCATGGCTTCCTTTTTCAGCAAACGGCCCGAAACATCATAGATGCTGTAAGAGGAAAACAATCTGTCTTTACCGGATTCAATGGTAACAAAATCCATTGCCGGGTTGGGATAAAAATGAATGGTTTCTCCTGCCTGTCCGCTATATGGCATGGGTTCCACATTTACAGGTTCTCCCTCCACTACCATTAACTCGCCTTCATCAACATACCATCTGAACCATTCCCCGCCATTACCTTCCTGCCAGTTGTTAAGATTAAAAGTATGGGTTCCGGTGAAGTCGCCTTTTATCCGATACACAGCAACTGCATTTTGATCGTTATGCCAATGAAGGGGCTGTCCTTCCTCACAAACTTCGGGTTCAGAAAGAGCCATGTGGAAATAAGCAAAGTCATCATAGTTGGGATGTCCGAATACCCTGGCGGTTCCATCCGGCTCTACACCCACAGCCGTATATTCATTTACTCCTATGCCTTTTGCATCCATTTGCCAATCGGTTACCATACGAGCCATGAAAGCCATGTGCCTGCCATGGCGATTGTTGTAGTCGCCATAAATGTTGTTGTAGTGCGAGTCGGTAACTATGTTTTCCATAAAGGGGATAGCCAGAAAATCGCTGGCCAGTGTTATTCTCCAGTGATAGGGGTCATTAAGTGCTTCATCGGTCCATACCGTACCTTGTTCAGCAGTGTAAACCACTTCACCGAGTATGGCGAGTCCGGCGCTGGTACCTCCAATGGCTCCTCCTTTTTCCTGTACGTGTTTGTTGAGTGCTTCCTGCAAGCAGGTGCCTTTCCAGTGGTTGTAATAGTTCCACTGGTTTCCTCCGGCTACAAAGATGACTTCTGCATTTTCCACAGCCTCACAAACCTCCGGTTTTTCGGCCTGAGCAGAGCTGGTGATTACAATGGAAGTAACCGAATTGACATGTACCCCCAGTCCGGAATAGATGTAATTGTTGTAACCGTCAGATCCTGAAGCCCGCAAAACCACTACGTCACCACCATTGGCTTTTTCAGCAAGCCATCGCATACCATCATCGTTATCTGAACTCCCCCCGGCCAGTAACAACCCGAATTCAGGGACACTGTAAACATTGTCGGGAGAACCTGTGCGGAAAAATTGCTGGGAGATGCTTATTGTTGGCAGGCAGGCTAATAGTAACAGGAAGGTTAAAGATTTGATCATGCGAGTAAAGGATGGGTTTTGTAAAATATTTAATAACAACAAAAGTAGAAAAAATCATGAGAATTTCATGCCTCAACACCTATAGAAATGCAAAAAAACAAAGTTGAAAAGATCGTATGCTGCATACCTGAAAATATTGCATGCCGGCTTAATCCGAAATCAAACCCGCTCTCTCTATTTTTTTGTATTTTTGCAAAGCCAAAAAATCTACAGAGTATTCTGTTGTGTGTTTGAGTGAAAATTATTCCTGCCTGTTGGTTGGCCATTAAAACAATTAAATTCCCTAAGCGATGGATAAACTTACCAAAATAGTTGCTACAATTTCCGATAAATACAGTGATGAAAGTTTTCTGCGGGAAATGATTAGTGCCGGGGTGGATGTAGTGCGCATCAATACTGCACATCAGCAGCCCGAGGATACTTTGAAAATAATGCAAACGATAAAAAGAATAACCCATCGTGTGCCGGTATTGATAGACACCAAAGGTCCGGAAATCCGAACGGTAAACACAGGTATAGATATAGAGGTCTATAAAGGACAAACCATCAAGGTGGCTGGAGATCCCGACGGGGCCTCTTCTTCCGATTGTTTGTTTGTCAACTACAAAGAGTTTGTTGCCAGCCTGGAGGTGGGAAAAAGCATTATGATAGATGATGGTGACATAGAGCTGGAGGTGAAAGAAAAACATGAAAAATATCTTATTTGCGAGGTGAAAAACAAGGGACTGATAAAACCCCGGAAAAGCATTAATCTTCCCGGAAGTTCTGTTACCCTCCCATCACTTTCTACAAAGGATTTGGAGTACATACAATTTTCTATCGAGCACGATATTGACTTTATTGCCCATTCTTTTGTTCGCAACAAAGAGGATGTACTTGCCATTCAGGAAATACTTGATAAGCATAACAGCGAAATAAAAATTATTGCCAAGATTGAAAATCAGCAGGGGATTGACAATATTGATGAAATTCTGGATCATGTTTATGGCATAATGGTAGCAAGAGGTGATTTGGCCATAGAGGTGCCGGCAGAAAAGATTCCCGGCATCCAGGCGAAACTGGTAGCCAAGTGCATAAAAAGAAAAAAGGCCGTTATTGTGGCTACCCAGATGCTGCATAGCATGATTGAAAATCCGCGACCCACAAGGGCTGAAATAACGGATATTGCAAATGCTGTTTTTACCGGTACTGATGCCGTGATGCTAAGTGGTGAAACGGCTTACGGTAAATATCCCCTTGAATCGGTAATAATCATGGCAAGGACAGCAAGAGAAGCAGAAAAGTCAAGGGATGCCTTTGCTGAAGTAAATGTTTTGCCCCACGAAAATGAAATTTCAGTTTTCCTTTCCAAAATGGCTGTGCGATCCATCGAAAAACTTTCTGCCAAAGCTATCATAACCGATACAGATACGGGCAAAACCGCAAGATATCTGGCCGCCTTCAGAGGCAAATCGCCCATTTATGCCCAATGCTATGAAAAAAGAGTTCTCAGGGAACTTGCCCTTAATTATGGTATTTATGCCGATTTGATGGATGTGGAAACATCCAAAAAAGAGTTTATTGAACATACCCTGAAAAGACTTCTGGATAAAGGCGAGCTCCATCAGGAAGACCTGGTTGCAGTTCTTGCCGGTAATTTTGGAAAAAAATCAGGTCCCTCTTTTGTGGAAATAAGCACGGTAAGTAACATGCTTTCCTCCAGAAAATAAGTTCAAATCCATGCATAGCTAATGACATAGCTTATGACAGTAAATGTAAAAGACATCAGCCTGGATGTCATCCGGGAGTCCATAAAGGAAAATAAACGGGATTTTCTGCAGGAAATAATCAATGAGCTTTATCCAGCGGATATTGCTGAATATATTGATGACCTTAATCTGGAAGAGGCCAAGTATCTCTATACCTTGCTGGAAAAGGAAGAGGCAGCTGCGGTACTCATGGAGCTGGAAGACGATGTGCGGGAAAGGTTTCTGGATTCATTCTCCTCCCAGGAAATTGCCCATGAGTTTATCAATAACCTTGATTCTGATGATGCTGCCGACCTTATCTCGGAGCTACCCCAGGAAAAAAGAGAAGAGGTACTCAGCCATCTGGAAGACCGCCGGCAGGCGCAGGATATTGCCGATTTGTTGGTATATTCTTCTAACTCTGCCGGGGGATTGATGGCCAAGGAGTTCATCAAGGTTAATGTTAACTGGCATGTGGTAACCTGTATTCGCGAAATGAGAAAACAGGCTGAAGAGGTAGAAGAGGTCTATACTGTTTATGTAGTGGATGACAATGATGTGCTGCTGGGGCTGCTATCCCTGAAAAAACTCCTGATAGCATCGCCAAGAGCCAAAGTGGCAGAACTTTACTCCCCCGATATTGTGAGTGTTAAAGCCACACAGAAAGGAGAAGAGGTAGCCAACCTGATGAATAAATATGACATGGTAGTGATGCCGGTACTTGATGAATTGGGACGGCTGATCGGAAGGATTACCATCGACGATGTTGTCGACTTTATCAAGGAGGAAGCAGAGAAAGACTACCAGATGATGTCGGGTATGACACAGAATATTGAGTCGGGCGATAAAATCTGGGAGATCATGCAGGGACGTTTGTTTTGGCTTGTGGTAGCGCTCTTTGGAGGTATCATCGGCTCAAGGGTGGTAGCCAATTATGAAGAACAGATTGGGATGTACCCCGAAATGGCCTTTTTTATGGCTTTGATTCCGGCAATGGCCGGAAATGTGGGGGTACAGTCATCAGCACTTATTGTAAAAGGTCTTGCCAATCACAGCCTGTCAGCAGGGATTCTTCCCAAGTTGTGGAAAGAAGCATCTGTTGGATTTATCAATGGATTGGTTTGCTCTGGTATTTTGTTAATGTACAGCTTTTTCTTTGCACCCTCTCTTGCTTTGAGTATTACTGTTAGCGTTTCGCTGATGACTGTTATTATGTTTGCTTCTATATTTGGCACTTTTGTACCCCTGGCTCTTGACAGGCTCAAGATTGACCCTGCTTTGGCTACAGGGCCGTTTATAACCACCTCCAACGACATTATTGGTTTGTTTATATATTTCATGATAGGAAGAATGATGTATGGGATTTTTATGTAGACTAAATGGGTGTTATTAAGTTGAGCAATAATTGTTTGTAAGGCTCGTTTTAAGAAATCAGTGTAAAGGTTTATTGTGCAAAAATAGCGTGCATATTCATTTTATATTGTAATTTTGTCCGGATTAATTGGATACAAAAAGGGATTTTTTCCCGATATACTCAAACCAGGAATATTTTATGACCCTTAAGCACCTCAAGGATAGTTTAGCTTTTAACACAAATTGCAAAAAAATCCAGTTTCCCTTGATTGGGATCTTACTAATTGTAATGCTGGTTTCCTCATGTACACCCCATAAAAAAATTGTATACCTGCAACGGGAAGCGGGAGACGCAGACAGCTTTGAGTTTGTTAAACCGGAATACCGTATCAAGTCAGGAGATATTTTGCACATACAGGTGCTTACCCATGACGAAAAGTCTTATGCCATGTTTAATAGCGATCGCACCGGTCAACGCACTACTGCTGCCGGAGGAGGAGGGATAGGCAATGTGCAGATGTTTTTGCATGGCTACAACGTTGACGATAGTGGCGAAGTGAAAATGCCGGTGGTGGGAAGTGTTAAAGTAGAAGGAAAAACCATTGCTGAAACTACAAAGTACATAGAAAAGAAGGTGGAAGAGTACCTTATCGGGGCTACCGTTCTGGTAAAACTTGTTAATTTTTCTTTTTCTGTTCTTGGCGAAGTAGGAAGTCCCGGAAAATATTATGTTTACGACAATCGTGTAAGCATTCTTGATGCCATTGCAGTGGCCGGAGATCTTACGGATTTCGGAAATCGAAACATCACCATTGTAAGACAAACCGAAAAAGGTGCCACATTTGGTTCTGTCAACCTTAATCAAGCATCAGCCCTGACCTCAGAGTATTATTACCTGCAGCCCAATGATATCGTTTATGTTGAACCATATCGGATCAAAAGGCTTGGAATTAGCCAGTTTCCATTTGCTTTGGTATTTTCTACCATTTCAACAACACTCTTACTGATAAACTACTTAAGTAATTAACCGATCTGATCCGCCTGAAATACCAGCCTCCGGGTAACAATATACGTTTACTATGAATAAAGATCCCTTCCGCGAAGAAACCCTCGACATAAAAAAAATTGTTTTCAAGTATGCAAGGTTCTGGTACTGGTTTGTTATCAGCCTCTCAGTGGCCCTTACCATTGCGTATTTTGTCAACAAGTTTGCGGACACGGTATACCGAACCAGGTCAACTGTGTTAATACGTGATGATCGGAAGGGAGGCTTCAGACCCGGACAAATCATGGGCGAGCTTGATTTGTTTTATCAGCGCAACAATCTTTTCAATGAGATGGCGGTGCTCAGATCATACTCCCTTGTAGATTCTGCTGTCAGTAAAATGGATGTTGAAGTTTCTTTTTTCAACATAGGCAGGCTTGTGGGTGAAATGAGAACCACCGAGATTTATAAAAACACACCTTTCCTTGTAGAGTGGGACAGATCCGTTTCGGTTCCATACAACAGACCCTTTCATGTGAAGATCATCTCAGAAGATAGCTACGAAATCAAACTTACCGAACAAAAAAGATTCAGGTTTCGCAACGGAGGACAGACCCATACTGCGCAATTCGGAGAAGTTTTTCAGTACGAAGGTTTTCGCTTACAACTCAATAAAAACTATAATTTTACTCCCGGCAGCCACATCAGCAGGGAGTACCTTTTTATTATCAACAGCCCTTCAGCACTTACATCCAGGTACGTTAACTCCATGAGTGTGTCGCCTCTTAACAGCGAGGTATCCATTGTTCAGATTGCTTTTGAAGCCACCAACCCTGAAAGGGCTGTGGATTTTCTCAATACCCTTACCGAAGTTTATGTGCAGCAAAGTTTGTATGAAAAAAACCAGATTGCTGAAAACACCATTGAATTTATCGATACCCAAATCAATGTAATATCTGACTCGCTGATATTGGCAGAATCATCTTTGGAGGACTTCAGAAGCAGAAATCAGCTCATGGAAGTTGGTGCAGCTTCAGCTCAGCTTTTTGGCGAATTGCAGCAGCTGGATAACCAAAGGGCCATTGAAAATCTCAAACGGCAGTATTACGAATACCTGCTGGATTATATTGAAAACGAGAAGGACTTTCGGGATGTGTTCAGCCCATCTGCTCTGGGAATAGAAGATGCGTTGTTGCATAACCTCATCCGCGACTTGAGCAACCTATACGCTGAACGTGCACAGCTGATGGAACTGGGCACCAGAGAGAATCCCACCATCCAGAACATTAACCGCCAAATCAACCTGAAACGCAAGGCTCTTAGTGAAAACCTGAGGAGCATCCAAAGTGCTTCTGACATCATGATGGCCGATATTGACAGGCGCATAGCAAGAGTGGAACAACGTATTGGAGAACTCCCGGGAACAGCCAGAGAGTACGTGGGAATTCAGCGCCGGTTTAACCTGAGCAACGCTACCTATAATTATCTTCTGGAAAAGCGCGCTGAGGCCGGTATCGCAATGGCCAGCAATGTGCCAGACCATAAGATTGTCGACAGAGCAAGGTTTACCAGCATTGTTTCTCCCAAGGAACGTCGGAATTATACTTTTGCCATGGTGTTGGGACTTGTTATTCCTCTTGGTTTGATTTTGCTCCGCGATTTCCTGGACACCCGAATCCAGGACAAAAAAGAGGTCACAGACATGGTTGATTACCCAGTACTGGGCGTTATTCCGCATAATAAGCAGGCTGCAAAGCTTGACGCTCTTAACCTTGTTGTTTTTGAAAACAATAAATCACCGGTAACAGAAGCATTCAGGGCCATGCGAACCAATCTCCAGTA
>SLPR01000311.1 GCA_007131895.1 Bacteroidales bacterium
GCTTGATCTTATTCGTACTTCTGCTGGTAAAGCTCTTCCATTTCACTGCATGTAATGTCCAGCAGTTTCATGGTTTTCATTACTACAGGGAGATCCTTTTCAATGAAATCAGCTCTTCTTAGCTCCAGTGCTTTGCGGTACCCGTCTTCGGATACAAAATATCCAATGCCTCTTTTATTGAAAATAATCTCCTTCTCCTGCAGATACACAAAAGCTCTCATGGCTGTATTGGGGTTAACTTCCATTTGCACTGCCACATCGCGCACAGATGGGATACGTTCATTAATTTTCCATTTTTGCAACAGTATATTTTCACAAAATACATCTGCTATCTGCATGTAAATGGGTTGATTTTCTAAAAATTCCATATTATACCTCTCTTTCTTTAAGTCTGAAATAACTCACTAGTAAGCAAAAGGGAGCAAGTATCCCGTAAAACAGGATTTTCATCAGCATGGGAAAGGTTTCTGTTGCGAACTTGCCGAGGTTTACTTCCATCATTGACATATCTTGCTGGAAGCCCTCTTTCCCAATCACAAGGTAAATCATCAGAAAAATAAAGATGTTGAACACCAGTTGAATAACAAATAAACTAAGAATGGTTTTCAAAAAGTTGTTCTTACGAAAATATAATGCTCCCAGGAAAAAGATGCTGTGCAACACCACATATATGCTCATCAGGGTTAAATTTTGCTGTGTAAAGGGATTGAAAACCTCAACAGGAATAGATAAACTCATATAGCTGATGGAACTGGTAAGAAATAAGACCGCAGAGAGCAGAACATTGGCTATAAGAACAAAACCTACGGAAGTAATGATCCAGTGGGAGAATAGTTTTTCCCCCGCTGTGGCTGGCAATGTAAGGTAAAACTGGCTTCGGGCCGGGGTGTGAATTTCATTGTATGACATAGACGTAATAAGAAATCCTCCGGTAAAAATTATAACCTGGCCCAGGTTAACAAGAGGGCTTATGTTGTAGGTGACTCCTGAGAAAATAATTTGCAATGCTGAAATCACTATCAGCACACCTGCAAGGGCTCCAAAACCTATCAGCCATGATTTGATGTTGAACATTGCATACCGCTTTATCAGAAGCGCAAAACGTTGCAGTGAAAATTGATTTATTTTTTCCATAGTGGTAATTTTTATATTGCCTGGTTAATAACTTGTGGATTTCTGATGATTGCATTGAAGAGCAATTCGAGATCGATGGCTGTATCCTGACCATTGTTTTTGTAAATGGCAGCCTTGCCTCCCAATACTTCTTCAGAATATAGTACCTGCTGGTCGGAGGGATCTTTTAGCTTGCCAAATGCCAGCTTTTCTCCAATATCATAGATGTTTTTGTGAAAAATAATTTTTCCGTTATCAAGCACTATTATATGATCGATAATACTGGCAAGATCCCTCACCTGGTGCGTGGAAATAACAATGCACTGATCCTCAGTGGCTGCTGCTGCCATGATGCGACGAAACTGACTCTTGGATGGAATGTCCAGTCCGTTGGTAGGCTCATCCATTAATAATACATTGGTTTGGGTAGCAAGGCCAAAGGCGATCAGAAACTTTTTCTTCTGACCGTAGGAGTATTTGGTAATACTTTTACCATTGGAAACCTCAAATTCATTTAAATACTTATCAAACATCTCCTGGCTGAAACGAGGGTAGAAGGGGGCATGCAAATCAACAAAGGTGCTGATTTTGATATTGGGAAGCACAAATTCTTCGGGAATGATGTAGATGTTGGCCATAATCTCCGGCAATCTGTCCTTCACATCTTTCTCGAAAATAAGACATTCTCCTTCCTGAGGATACAATAGTCCGGAGATATGCTTGAGCAGCGTTGTTTTGCCTGCTCCATTCATCCCGAATAGTCCGTAGATGCTGCCTGCTTTTAGATTCAGGTTGAGCTCCCGAAACAAATTCTGGTTCTTTTTATAACCAAATGTTAAGTCTTTAATTTCTATCATGGCTTATGTGGTTGTTAAATTATTACTGTACTACAATTCTAATACACTGCAAATCTAATATACTGATTTGAATTGTGCAAGTTTTTTTTGATAAAAATGAAAATATTTTTCATGAAGAGGCTTAATGCTCATATTATGAGTGTTGTATGGGTGTATTGAAAATTAAATCGTACAGTTCTTAAACATCTTTTATTGGTTTATTAAATATTATATTAGATTCTCTGATGAATTTGGGCTATTTTTTGTTCAGGCTATGTAAAATGGTTTTATTTTTGTGGTACAATCACTCGTTTCAAATTTTTTTATCCAATATATACCATACACTTGCACCCTAGAGTTTTATACATAGCTTCCCTGTTGTTTTTGCTGCATGTATTATCTTCATGTAATCCCGCGCGTCGCCTGCCCGAAGAGAGTTATTTGCTTACCCGAAACGCTATAGAATTAGAGGAGTCTGAAGTTCAGCGTTCAGAACTTACTCGTTTTTACCGACAGAGACCCAATCGTCGTATACTCGGCTTTTACCGCTTTCATCTGAATATGTATCAGCTTGCCGATCGCGGAAAAGAAACACGATTTCGCCGGTGGATGAAAAATACCATCGGTGAAGCTCCCGTTATTTATGAGGCCACTTTGGCCAACAATACCGTCAGACAATTTGAAATGTATCTTCACTCTAAAGGATATTTCGATGCAGAGGTTGATTATAGGGAAGAATTGAGACGAAACCGAGCGCGGATAACCTACCGTGTAAAAGGCAATACACCTTATACCTTTAATGAAGTGACCTTTAATATTCCGGATCCCTTTCTTAAAGGTTTTATTTTAGAGGACACGGTAAACACACTTATTCAATCTGCAGAACGATACGATACAGATGTACTTCATGAAGAGCGAAACCGCATTGCCCGAAACCTGAGGAATAAAGGATTTTACCGCTTTTCCCGTGAATTCATATATTTCCAGGTTGACAGCAACCTGAATAAACACATGGTAAATCTTGAAATGAGGATTTCCAATCCACAGCGCACTGTGGTGGGATACAGAGATTCTGTTGTTCAGGAACGACATAAACGATATCTTATTGATCAGGTAATATTGCTGCCGGAATTTTCAGCACTTACTTCGCTTGTTCCCCGGCAGGATACCACCCTGTATATTGCCCGTGATCGTCGGGGTGAAAATGAGTTTGAATATTGGTTTCATCACAATGGCCCACTGCGGATAAGACCTTCTGTAGTGGTGAATCATCTCATGGTTCGACCCGGGGATTATTTCCAGGTGTCGCGGGTTGAACAGAGCTATTCTTTTCTGTCTGAAATGCGCAATTACCGCTTCATTAATTTACAGTTTACCGAACTTGAAGAGCCACATTTGGGAGTGCCCAACGATACTTTAGGGTTTCTGCAATCCACGATTCAGCTCAATAGGTCGGCAGCCAATGCATTTACCATTGAGGCGGAGGGTTTGAATACTGCGGGGAACCTGGGTGTGGCCAGTAACATTCTTTATCAAAACCGCAACATATTTCGGGGAGCTGAGATTTTTAACCTCCGGTTCAAAGGGGCGCTGGAAGTTACCGGCGATTCGGGGTCAGATGAAGTATTTCAAAGGCTTCCTTTTAATACCCTGGAGCTGGGAGTGGAAATGGGAGTGGATTTCCCCAAGCTGCTGCTTCCCATACCCCTGGAGCGATTGTCGCGCAATTCGAGACCCAAAAGCAGCATCGTGGCAGGGGTTAATTTCAGACAACGACCCGATTATACCCGGTATATTCTGAATATGAATTATGGTTTTGAATGGAATGAAACATCCCGGAAAAGGCACTTTATCCACCCCATAGAAATCAGCTCCGTAAGAGTTTATAATGACTCTATCCTCAGAGCTAATATTCCTGATGCCAACCCTTTTATTCTCAGCAGGTTCAGGGACCACTTTATACTTGGCACGAAATATACATACATGTATAACACCCAGAAAATCGGTCAGATTGCTGATTTTATGTACCTGCGCACCAACTTTGAGTCTGCCGGTAACCTGCTTAACCTTGCCGCAGATGGATTAAACCTTTCCCGTGACAGTAATGGAAGTTATAATGTTTTTAATATACCATTTTCCCAGTTTCTGAAAGGAGATGCCGATTTTCGCTACTACAGGGTTTTTGATGAACGGCAAACCCTTGTTTTCAGGGTAATGGGCGGGATTGGCGTGCCCTACGGCAATGTAGAAGTTTTGCCGTTTATTAAAAGTTATTATGGTGGAGGGGCCAATGGACTGAGGGCATGGAGGATATATACACTCGGGCCCGGCAGTTACCCGGGTACCGATGAGGTTCGGTTTGACCGATACGGAGATATCAAGCTCGAAGCCAATATCGAATACCGCTTTAAATTTTATGGTTTCTGGCACGGAGCTTTTTTCCTGGATGCCGGGAATGTCTGGTTTGTAAGGCAGAATGAGCAATTTCCGGGAGGAGAGTTTCGTTTCTCAGAACTCCACAATGATATTGCCATAGGTGGAGGGCTGGGAGTGCGTATGGATTTCAATTTTTTCATTCTTCGTGTTGATGCTGCTGTTCCTATGAAAGATCCTGCCCAAATCGCTTCAAAACAATGGATTTCTTCCTGGCCGGCATTCCGCGATTTTAACTTCAATCTGGGAATCGGGTATCCCTTCTGACCTTTTCTCAAAGCTTTTTTGTCTTAAAAGTAATAACAAAAACCAGTCTTTGTTCCGGTTTTTAAAAAAGTATTATCCAACGCAACTATGCTTAATCCACAGGAATTTAAAAATATTTTTCTTCAGGAATTTGATTACGAA
>SLPR01000181.1 GCA_007131895.1 Bacteroidales bacterium
ATACCAGGCAACGAATTATTTTTTAATAACAGGATATGATAGAAAAAATAAAAGGAATGAAACGCGAAAAGAAGATCAATCTTTTTCTCGTGATTTTTTTTGGCGTAGGAATTTTTGGGCTTGGGCTGGAGTCCACGCGCGAACTTTTTATGAAGCTGATGCCCTTCTCCTTATTGCTGGGTATGGGGCTGATGTTTTGGGTGCACAGAAGCTGGAAGCCACGCCATTTATGGTTTTTTCTGCTGATTGCCTTGCTTGGGTTTGGGGTGGAAATTGCGGGCGTGCTAACCGGTGAGATTTTTGGTTCTTACAGTTACGGAAGGGGGCTGGGTTTTCAGTTGTGGGGCACACCACCTATGATTGGCCTGAACTGGTTGATGCTCATTTACGCTGTATATGTTTTGTTACGAAAAATGCCCATGCATCCGGTGTTTCAGGTATTTATGGGGGCCGGCCTGATGGTTGCCTATGATGTGGTAATGGAGCCGGTAGCCATGAAACTTGACATGTGGAACTGGGCCGGCGGAATCATCCCATTACAAAATTATATTGCCTGGTTTGTGATTTCGCTGGTAATGCTGAGTGTTTTTCACCTGGCACGGCTACGGTTTAGAAATGGTGTGGCTCCGGTGCTTTTTTTTATTCAGATGGGATTTTTTCTTGTGTTACATTTGTGGATTGCCTGACAGGAGTTGTCCGTAAGAGATGATTGCGAAGAGCATTCAATATTTATCTGATTTTTTTTCCATATACACAGGCTTATGATTGTTGCCAGACATTCGTGGTGGTTTGAAAGGGTTTTCAACCTTTATCTTGCTTTCGCTTTCAAAAGGAGCTTCAGAAAGATAGAAACAGTTGGCTCTGTTACTGATAAAGGAATGCCTATGCTTGTTATTGGGAATCATATCAGCTGGTGGGATGGCTTCTGGATTTTGCGGCTGAATCAAAAAAAATTCCGCCGGAGATTTTACGTTATGATGCTGGAGGATCAGTTGCATGAGAACAAGTTCCTGTCAAAGCTGGGAGCTTTTTCCATTCGCAAAAAAAG
This sequence comes from Bacteroidales bacterium, assembly GCA_007131895.1. Taxonomy (GTDB): domain Bacteria; phylum Bacteroidota; class Bacteroidia; order Bacteroidales; family UBA7960; genus SKVR01. The sequence continues at coordinate 1,049 of SLPR01000181.1, forward strand.
CAGGGATATGATACAAAGCCTGAATTATGCCTCCGGAATACTTCAGAACCCTGGCGAGCTGCTTCTGTTGTTTCCTCAGGGTGAAATTCATTCACAATATGATGTGCCAGTGAATTTTCAAAAAGGCTGGGGGCGTATGCTTTCAAAGGTGAAGAATCCCGTTCAGGTTCTGATGGTGGTGCATCTGCTGGATTATTTTTCCCACCCCAAGCCCACCCTCAGACAGTATGTTTTCAGCCCCGAACAAACGGAAAACTTCAGTTGCGACCAACTGGAAAGCATATACAACGATTTTTATAAACAATGCCTTGTAAAGCAAAAAGACCTTAAATGATTTATCTTGCAATATTTGTTCTGTGGTTTACCTTGTTGCGTTTTGGGGTGGTTGTATTTAATATTCTGGGGCGTCAGTGGCTGCGGGAAGGAGAAACTGAAAATTATCCCCTGGTATCAGTTCTGATACCCGCGCGCAATGAAGAGGAAAACATTGCTGCCCTTCTGGATGAATTGTTACAGCACGACTATCCCAATCTTGAAATCATTGTATATGACGATTTGTCGACCGATGCAACTTACGAAACAGTCTCCGCGAAGGCGCAGAAAGATACCCGCATACAGCTGCTGAAAGGGAGCGTACTTCCTGAAGGCTGGATGGGAAAAAACCACGGTTGCCATCGCTTGTCGCTTCATGCCCATGGGGAATATCTGTTATACCTCGATGCCGACGTTCAGATAAAAAGAGGTTTGATAAAGAACGCCCTGGCTCATGTTGCCCGGCACCGGCTGGATTTGTTCTCCATTTTCCCTACCCAAAAAATGCACACCCCTGGCGAGCTGCTTACCGTGCCTTTAATGAACTGGATACTGGTGAGTCTGCTTCCTCTGGTGCTTACCCGTATTGCTTCGTGGTCGGCGTTCTCGGCAGCCAACGGGCAATTTATGTTTTTCAGGGCTGAGGTGTATCATTGCGAACAGTTTCACAAGACCCTTAAAAATCAGAAAGTGGAAGATATCGCCATTTTCAGGTTGATGAAAAAGAAAAAGTACCGGGTGCATACGGTGTTGGGAAACAGGCAAATAAGCTGCAGGATGTACCGATCCTGGGATGAGTCGGTAATGGGTTTTTCAAGGAATGTGTTTGATTTTTTCGGAGGGAGCAAGGTGCTGGCTTTCCTGTTCGGGATTATTACCACCCTGGGCTTTATTCCTGTGATGCTTGCATTGCCTCCTGTTTTTATCCTTGCCTGGTTTCTGCTCATCGTTTTGATGCGGGCAATGATCGCTGCCGCCAGCCGGCAAAATGTTATACTTAACCTGCTTCTGGCACCCTTGCAACAATTGAGTTTTATGTTCGTTATGCTGAAAGCCGCAATATTGCAATACAAAAAAAACACCGTGTGGAAAGGAAGGATGATTGACAAATGATGAGTCAATTTGGCGTTCAACAAATAAAGACTTTATGAGTAAAAATAATTTACTGTTTCCCTTTTTGCTGCTATGCCTTCTGTTGGTCCCATTGCCGGCAGAATCCTCCGAACGGCTTACCCGTCTGCAGAACCAGATATATCAAAGTTTTGTGAGTGGAGATGTTCCTTTGTGGGAGCGAACCATTTTGGAACTGGAACGGTACTATCAGTCCAGTCCACGGGAGGAAGTTTTGTATGATTTGATACTGGCGCGATATGGCTTTATTGCATTTTCGCTGGAAAATGAACCCTCAATTGCCCGGAATCAACTTGACAAAGCTGAGTCCGAACTGGAGAAGTTGTTTAACTATCCTTCCCAGCAATCCAATGCGTATGCATTTCAGGGTGCTTTTCTGGGATTCCGTATTTCGTTGAGACCTTTTACCGCTATCAGAAACGGCCCCCGCAGTTACAGGGCTATTAGCAGCGCCCTGGAAGCAGATTCCGATAATCCGGTTGCCTGGATGGAAAAGGGTAATTCAAGATTTTACACCCCTTCTGCCTTTGGTGGAAGCAAGCAGGAAGCACTGGAGGCTTACCATAAGGCTGTGCAGTTGTTTGAAAACAATTTGCCCAACAATCAGCGCTGGCTGTATCTCAACAGCCTGGTTGGGCTGGCAAAAAGCTACGAATACACCGATCGCAAACGATTTGCCATTGCCACTTACAAAAAAGCCCTCACCTTTGAACCGAAGTTCAAATGGGTGAGGGATGAATTATTACCACCTTTAAAAGATTAAATCAGGAAAAGCGGCTTATCTATAAAGCTTTCATATACCGGGCGCAGTCTGCTGGTATTGTAGTGCTTATCAACATCAACCAGCTTTTTGGTGCTGGTTACAATGTCGACGGGGATATTGTCGTAGCGTCCGTTTTTGAGGATTACCAGTCTTCCGTGAATTCCTTTCAAAACCAGATCCAGCGCAAGGTTACCATAAGCCATGGGAGCAATAGAGTCAATGGCGTCGGGGTCTCCGGAGCGAACCAGGTAGCCCAGGTGCTGGTTGATGGTTTCAACACGCTTGCCGTTATTAAACTGCGGGGAAAGATCTTTGATTTTTGCGGAAACAGCATCACCAATGCCTCCCAGCTTGGCATGTCCAAACATATCGGTTTCGGTGTTGGTAAACATCATATCAACACCTTCAAAGGAAGCACCTTCGGAAACCAGTACTACAGAATAATTGCTTGGGTTGTTTCTTCTGTCTTCTACCAGCAACTCTGTAAGATGGTCCACCTTAAATTTGTACTCAGGGATTACGCAACGATTGGCCGCACCGGCCATGGTAGGAAGCAACGCAGTATACCCGGCATAGCGTCCGAATACCTCCATCACCAGGATCCTCTCGTGCGATCCGGCAGAAGTTCTCAGCAGGTTGGTCATGTGAATGGTGCGGGTAATGCAGGTACTGAAACCGATGCAGTAATCCGTTCCGGGCACGTCATTGTCCATGGTTTTGGGTATCGCTACCACTTTGACTCCTTCCTGATAAAGGCGTACAGAATAACTAAGGGTATCATCCCCACCAATGGGAATAAGGTAATCGATTCCCATGAAGTCAATATTTTTTAGAACTTCAGGGGTAAGGTCGTTCATTTCTTTGTTGTATTTCTCTTTAAGATGGTCAGGTACATGTTTTCCCGGCACATGGCTTGGGCGTGTACGTGATGTGTGCAGGAATGTACCTCCTGTGCGTCCGGCCCTGTTTACCAGATCTTCGGTGAGTTCAATAAAGTTGGCATTGTTGTCATGTTTTTTGTCCCTGACAATATCTATCATGCCCGCCCATCCCCGGCGAATACCAATTACCCTGTACCCCTCACGCAATGCCCTGATGGTAATAGCTCTGATGGCAGGGTTCAACCCCGGAACATCTCCTCCTCCTGTCAAAATTCCAATGGCTCCTTTGATTTTTTTTGTGTTCATCTTTTTTCCAAACTTTTAGATTAATAATGAATATGTATGGGCTAACGGGTAACATAAATTATTTACCTTATACTCCCGCAACAAATTGATGCAAGCGGTAAAAATACAAAAATTCTCCTCTTTATGAAAAAGTTGGTCGGGAATTTTCCAAAACACAAGATATGTAGCAGCACATTTCATGACAGGATTTTGTATGGGATGACGGCAATTACAGCTGAAAGCCAAACTGTGAGAAAACACGTAGAAATTTTACCGCTTAAAATTCGTATCTTTGCACACTTTTTAAATTCAGATAATCAGCCTTATGTCAAATATAGTAGCA